>NZ_JBWYIY010000004.1:0-178308 GCF_056779975.1 Acinetobacter sp. ANC_7511 | reverse complement strand
GTCCTAAGTTTGCGGCTGAAATGGAAGCACACGTTCGTGAATACGGTGTCGACATCATGAACTTACAACGTGTGTCTGACATCAAAGGTGCGGATGAAACTGCCAACGGTTTAGTTGAAGTGACTTTAGAGAATGGTGCAAAACTTGAATCGAAAACGGTCATCCTGTCTACAGGTGCTCGTTGGAGAGAAATGAATGTACCAGGTGAGCAAGAATACAAAACCCGTGGTGTTGCGTACTGCCCACACTGTGATGGCCCATTGTTCAAAGGTAAACGTGTGGCTGTGATCGGTGGTGGTAACTCTGGTGTTGAAGCGGCAATTGACTTGGCTGGTATTGTTGAGCATGTCACTTTAGTTGAGTTTGATACCAAACTACGTGCTGACCAAGTTCTTCAAGATAAATTGAACAGCTTACCTAACACGACTGTCATCAAAAATGCGTTGTCTACAGAAGTTGTGGGTGATGGCAAACAAGTCACTGCACTGAAATACAAAGACCGTGCGACGGATGAAGAACACACTGTCGAATTGGCGGGGATCTTCGTACAAATCGGTTTGTTACCCAACACGGATTTCTTAAAAGAAACCCAAGTTGAGTTGACCAACCGTGGTGAGATTGTGATTAACGATCGCAACGAAACCAATGTAAAAGGTGTATTTGCTGCGGGTGATTGTACAACAGTACCTTATAAACAAATCATCATTGCCACTGGTGAAGGCGCGAAAGCATCACTGTCAGCGTTTGATTACATCATTCGTTCTGGACAGTAATTTCAGCCTTAACATACCGCATTAAAGTGTAGCCCTGAGAAAACTCTTTCTCGGGGCTTTTTTATAAGCCAATATTATCTTTACAATTTTTGAATAAAACTTTATTTAAAATCTGCTTATATTGTTCTCATCCATGCTACTTGGATACTCATTGAATTAAAAAAGGAAGATAAAATGAATAAGATTCTTGTTGCTTTAGGTCTTGCTGCTACAGTTGCTTTGGTTGGGTGTAATAAGGATAAAGCTCCTGAAACTGGCGCGACAACTGGTGAACATTTAGAAAATGCTGCTGAACAAGCAGGTGCAGATATTCAAAATGCGACTGAAGATGCAGCTCAATCAACTGCAACTGCAGTCGACAATGCTGCTGATGCGACAGCACAAGCTGCAGATAATGCTGCTGCACATGCTGAAAACGCTGCGCACAACGCTTCAGAAGCGGCTAAAGAAGCAACTGCTAATGCTGCGGCAGCTGTAGAAGAAGGTGCAGCGAATGTAAAAGAAAAAGCTCAACAATAATTTGATTTTTACCAATTAAAGCCTCTTTAGAGGCTTTAATTTTTTCTCTAACAGAGCAATTATACAGCCCCAAAATACGAATCAAGCCTATACTGTATGAATAACAACTCATTTTTGAATAACATTTTCAGATAATAAGACAAAATCCTATGAGCTATTCGCACCATACAGAACCACATTATATACATCGCACAGGTTGGTTAAGAGCTGCTGTTCTTGGTGCCAACGACGGTATAATTTCAGTCACTAGTTTAATCATGGGGATGGCAGCAAGTGGCGCGAATCAACATACCCTTTTAATCACTTGTATTGCTGGTTTGATTGCAGGCGCAACGTCCATGGCAGCTGGTGAATATATTTCAGTAAAATCTCAGTCTGATATTGAAGAAGCTGATCTAAAGTTTGAAGCAAGTGAGTTAGCACGCAATCCACAAATAGAACTGAAAGAATTAACGCATATTTATATACAAAGAGGACTATCACCCGAACTTGCTCATCAAGTTGCTATACAACTGAGCGAGCATGATGCGTTAGCTGCACATGCACGTGATGAAATTGGTATCCATGAAAATACAACAGCTCAACCTTTTCAAGCCGCTTGGTCTTCTGCCACCGCCTTTTCAATAGGTGCAGCTTGCCCTATGATCGCTATACTGATCAGTCCTCCTGCATATTTAGAATACAGTGTTGCCTTTTTTTGCATTTTAGCGTTATTTATTCTAGGGGCTTTATCTGGATATTTTGCTGGAACGTCTAAAGTAAAATCTGCATTGCGAATTACGCTTTGGGGAATCGCAGCGATGGCATTTTCAAGTTGGATTGGCTCACTGTTTAATGTACATGTCGGCTAACATATAAGAATTACAAATATATAAAATCAATATTACTCAGCAGCATTTAATGCATAAATGCAGTGTAGGACTATCAACCCACAATCAATCAATTAAAATACTGATGTGTTTTATCAGCTTTTCTTATCTTCATGTCCATTATTGCAGCTCAATCTGACCGATCACAGTCATCGGTCTGGATCGCTATTGTTTTATTGATTGTAGGCGCCCTTGGTGCTTATCAAATTGTGGGAATTAATCAAGCCCTGTTATTCCTTATTGGTGGTGCGCTTGGTATGACGCTCTACCATGCATCATTTGGTTTTACATCGAGCTGGCGCGTTTTTATTAAAGAACGCAAAGGTCGTGGTTTACGTGCACAAATGATTATGCTCGCCCTGGCAGTACTGCTCTTCTTCCCAGCTTTAGGTGCAGGTGAGTTATTTGGTCAACCCGTTAAAGGCAACGTCAATCCCGTATCGATGTCCGTGATGATTGGTGCTTTTATTTTCGGAATTGGCATGCAACTGGGTGGTGGTTGCGCATCTGGGACACTTTATACTGTCGGTGGTGGTAGCTCACGTATGCTGATCACTCTATTCTTTTTCTGTTTAGGCTCACTGATCGCAACTTCACATATTGAATGGTGGTTTGCACTGCCACATTTAGCCCCTATTTCAGTAGTACAAAGCTTTGGTGTTATTCCAGCGCTATTACTCAATTTTGTGCTATTTGGTTTAATCGCATTAGCAACAATCTACTTCGAGAAAAAACGCCACGGTCAGCTTGAACAAGAACCTGTTGCAGCACATCAAGGCTGGAAACGTTTCCTAAAGGGACCATGGCCTTTAATTTGGGGTGGTATTATTCTCACCCTGCTTAATTTCGCCACGCTTGCATTGGCTGGTCGCCCATGGGGTGTCACATCTGCGCTTGCAGTATGGGCAGCGAAAGGTGCAACATTAGTCGGAATTGATGTAACAGCTTGGGACTATTGGCAACAACCTGGAAATGCTAAAGCTTTAGCAAATTCGTTGTGGTTTGATATCACCTCTATGATGAATTTTGGCATCATGCTCGGCGCTTTACTTGCAGCAGGTCTCGCTGGAAAATTTGCACCGAGTCTCAATATCCCCAAACGCTCAATTCTAGCAGCAGTCATTGGGGGTATCATGTTGGGTTATGGCGCTCGATTAGCATACGGCTGTAACATCGGTGCTTATTTCAGCGGCATTGCATCAGGCAGTTTACATGGTTGGTTATGGCTCATTTTCGCTTTTATTGGTAATGGTATAGGTGTGAAACTTCGTCCAATATTTTTCCCGAATGAAAAGCCTCAGCCTGAAAAACTTACAGGTTGCTAATCAGCAAATATCGATATTTAAGAACGCCTAATTTCAATTGGGCGTTTTTTTATCTTTCTATAGTGCAATTACAATCATTCAAGAGGATAAGAAAGAAAAAGAAAGGAGTATTAAATTTTTAGCCGATTGAAATCATCTACGCCACCAAAGTTTGTTCTTATAATAAATCTGAATGCGCTTACTCTGAGTTTGATAAATGCTGCATCATCTATATAAAAACCCATCCGAAGATGGGCTTAAAATTTAGATCTTAAAAGTGAAGTCAAGCCTCTACTTTCTTTTTCAAAGTTGCATCTAATTGTTCTTTATCTAATGCATTATCCCAACGTGCTACAACGATTGCTGCACAAGCATTGCCAACAAGATTAGTTAATGCGCGGCATTCAGACATAAAACGATCGATACCTAAAATAAGTGCCATCCCTGCAACAGGTAATGCTGGAACAACGGATAATGTAGCTGCCAAAGTAATAAAGCCCGCACCCGTTACACCTGCAGCCCCTTTTGAACTAATCATCGCAACCAACAAAATTGTGATCTGTTCCCAAATGGTCAAATCGATATTACAGGCTTGAGCAATAAAAAGAGCAGCCATCGTCATATAGATATTTGTACCATCTAAATTAAATGAATATCCAGTTGGAATGACCAAACCAACGACCGACTTTTCACAACCCGCTTTTTCCATTTTATTCATCAGCGTTGGCAGTGCAGCTTCAGAAGAGCTCGTGCCTAATACTAACCATAATTCATCTTTGATATAGCGGATGAGATCAATGATAGAAAATCCATTGTATCGAGCAACTGCTCCCAGAATAAGCAGAACAAATAAAAGTGAAGTAATATAGAACGTTACGATTAATAATAGTAAATTTCCAATACTCGAAATACCGAAAGCACCAATCGTATACGCCATCGCACCAAATGCACCAATTGGAGCTAGTTTCATCAACATACCGACAAGGTAAAATACCGGAGCGGTCAGTGTCGTTAAGAAGTCTGTAACTGGTTTCCCTTTTTCACCCACCGCTGCAAGCGCTAAACCAAATAGAACAGCAACAAATAAAACCTGAAGAATATCACCACCCGCCAAAGGACTGATTAAAGTCTTTGGTATGATATTCATGAAGAAGTCAACAATAGAGGCATCCTGAGCTTTTTCAACATAAGTTGAAACTTTGTCACCTTCTAAAGCAGCAGGATCGATATTAAGACCTTTACCCGGCTGAATAAGATTAGCAACAATCATGCCCACAATCAGCGCAAGCGTAGAGAAAGTTAAAAAGTAAGCCATTGCTTTACCCGTCACTCGCCCCACTGCGCCCATATTCGTCATACCAGCAATACCCGTGACCACAGTCAAGAAGATAACGGGTGCAATGATCATTTTGACGATTTTAATAAAAGCATCGCCAAGAGGTTTTAAACTTGCCCCCAACTCCGGCATAAAATGTCCAAGTGTGACACCCGCAATAATTGCAAAGATGACTTGAACATATAAAATTTGATAAAACTTTTGCTTCTTAGGTGGTTGAGATTGCTCATCAACGTGAATATCCATGGAAGACCCTTCTAATTCAAAAAAGTGAATCCATTGTTAAATGCAATAAATTTCACACTCAAAAATGAATTGCGCGTTAAATAATTTCAAAGGTCGAAATTCTAGTGACATTCACTTTTTGAATGAAAAAGTCGGGCTTAACTATTAGTCTAAGAAAAAAAGATTTATAGAGTCCAATTGGGCTGAGATGACTAAATATGAATCGTCATAAAAATTAACTCATATAAAATTAAGTTTTGATATTTTTAGAAAAAAAATGAAAATTAAAAATTCATAAGTTAATTTTGAATATTAAAAATACAAATAATTTTATTTTATGACCCAATATATACCTATAAAGTATAATTAAATTTCAATGCAATCTAAGAACAATATATATAAATATATAATTCAATATCTTATGTAAACAACCCTTAAAGAAATATAATCAAAAAATATTAATAATTTTAGTAGTATAAATTTAAAACACTCTTACAAAATTGTTTTTATTATATTTTATCAAATAAATTCAATAACTTATTTTTAAAAAATCGTACTAAACCTGCTTTTCATTCATATATCTCCAATACCTTTTAGGTACGTATTGAACATGCAACTTAGGATTATCACGTGCCACTATATTTACACTCTTAAAATAATCCTTCCAAAGTTGATCATATAGCTCTTCTTGATCATCGAGTTCAATCATGAATGATTGACTAGAACCTATATGGATATTTTGATCAATTTCGGCTGCATTCAAATTAACTTGATGGACTTGCTTCAAATCATAGTAAATTCCGTAGCGTCGCTTTTCATCATAAATTAACCAACGCTGGTCTTGATAACGTGCTTTGAAATGCTTAGAGATTAAAGCCAGAACATTAAAATCTGGTCTTACTAATGATAAAAATAAACCATCCTTACACTTTTTAAAGCGAACAAATGCCTCCATTCGGTGCTTTTCACGACCAACTTGTTTAGCCCATTGTGCAAGCGCTAAAACATCACGATGACCGAAATTTTTTTCAACGGCGTATTGATGCTTAAAGATATAAATGGAATAATCAAATAGATGTTGGTATGCCACTTCCTGCTCAGACAAAAAAGTAAAATACCAATTACGTAAACTTGCAGCAGAAATTTTAGATTTTAAACCTTGCCAGACTCGTTCAGCTTGCTTTTCTTCACTGTAAACTCGGACTGACTCATCAAACAAATTCTGGTAAGCGTTTCCTTCAGTTTGAACTTTTACGTCGAACTCTTTGAATTGAAAAGCTCTAAAAACACAGCACAGCAACCCAGTCATGGTACCATCAAAAACATACACAGCCATTTAAAACCCAAATCCTAGTTGAGGTGACAGTTGTTTCACATATTTTGATTGCCCACTTTGTAAAATTTGCTGGCGGATCTGATGAGCGTGCTGTTCTCTTTTAAACTTAGGTGTATCAGCACATCGAATAAAATGTTGAGCACGATTATAAGCAACGCCTAAGCGCTTTAACTGATCGATATGAATTTTTCCAAAACGGCGAGCCTGTACAATTTTCTTAGCAGATCTCACACCAATGCCAGGAACACGTAAAATCATTTTATATTCAGCAGTATTAATATCCACTGGAAACTGCTCTGGATGTCTTAAAGCCCAACCTAATTTAGGATCAACCTCTAAATCTAAATTGGGATGTGCTTCATCCACAATTTCGTTGGCTTCAAATCCATAAAAACGCATTAACCAATCTGATTGATATAAGCGATTTTCTCGCAATAACGGCGGTGCAGAACCTACAGCAGGTAAAGCAGACTCTACTGGATTGATAGGTATATATCCTGAGTAATACACCCGTTTTAATTTAAAATCTTTATAGTGCTTGTCAGCCATCAAGATTACATCACGATCTGTTTCGTGATGCGCACCGACCACCATTTGTGTTGTCTGACCAGCAGGCACAAATTTAGGAACCGACTTGATTAGTTTTCTCTCATCTTTCAATTCAATCAAACGGTCTCTCACAATACCTAAATCTTTCTGCACTTCTGCATGCGACTTTTCAGGTGCAAATTTCACTAAGCCTTCTTCTGTCGGCATTTCTAAGTTAATGCTCATCCGATCGACATACAGTCCAGCCTCATGAATAATTTCTTGCGAAGCGCCCGGAATAGTTTTGAGATGAATGTACCCATTAAAATTTTCTTCCAGTCTTAATTTTTTTACGACTTGAAGCATTCTCTCCATGGTGTAATCCGCGGATTTAAAAATTCCTGAACTTAAAAATAACCCTTCTATATAGTTTCGACGATAAAAATTAATGGTCAGATCTACCACTTCTTGGACGGTAAATGCTGCTCGCTTTACGTCATTTGAACGGCGAGAGACACAATACGCACAATCATAAATACAGACATTTGAGAATAAAATTTTTAATAATGAAACACAGCGACCATCTTCGGTATAACTATGGCAAATTCCGGAACCTGTATTACCAAGACCTTTATCTTTGTTCTTGCGGTTACTACCACTTGAGGAACAAGACACATCATATTTGGCAGCATCAGCTAAAATCTGTAATTTTTCACGGATACGATCAGACATATATGTAAGGGGAAACAATGAGATTTCGAATATTATAATTGTTTATTTATTCTACTAAATGTCGCTGATCATTCATGCGACACAGTTTGACGCTTTGCATTTTCGCACTAAATAATGAATATAATTTGATTCTCCGATCATGATTGTGCAAAGTGAAATTAAATCATGGAGCTTGATTATGTCTTTACTCGAACAATTATCCATTCAGCATCCCATTTTTTTGGCGCCAATGGCTGGGGTATCCACACCAGAACTGGCAGCTGAAGTATCCAATCAAGGTGGTTTAGGGTCTCTTGGTTTAGGTGCTGCCAGTATCGAAAGTGCTCGACAACAAATTTTTGCAACTCAAAAATTAACAGATTTACCCTTTCAGGTTAATTTCTTTTGCCACAAACCAGCTCAACTTGATTCTGAACGTAATCAAAACTGGATAAATTATCTAAAACCCCACTTTGATAACTTTAATACTGAACCACCCAAAGAATTAAAATGTATTTACCCCAGTTTTTTAGATAATGATGATTTTTTAGATTTAGTCTTAGAAACTCGACCTAAGGCGGTGAGTTTTCACTTTGGGATACCTCATGCACATCAAATAGCTGCCCTCAAAGAGGCTGGTATTATTACGATGGTATCAGCAACGAACTTAGCGGAAGCTAGAGCAATTGAAGACGCTGGGATTGATATCATCATTGCACAAGGTATTGAAGCGGGAGGACACCGTGGTATTTTTAATGAGCATTTTGACAGTGCAATCAAAACAGCAGATTTAATAAAATTACTTGTTCCTACCTGCAAGATACCTGTCGTAGCAGCTGGTGGAATCATGAATGGCTTTCAAGCTAAATATATGATGAATCTCGGAGCTTCAGCCGTACAACTCGGTACTGCATTTGTACAATGCAAGAGTTCAGCTGCAAATGCAGCTTATCGTAATGCATTATTAAGTAAGCCTTTAACTCAAATTACATCAAGCATCTCTGGGCGACCAGCGAGAGGGATAATCAACAGTTGGTCAACTCTCGTAGATTTACCTCAGCGTGAGTTAGTTGCTCCCTACCCTTATGCATATGATTTAGGTAAACAACTAAATGCAGCAGCATTAACCAACAAAGATGAAAGTTTTGGTGCATTCTGGGCAGGAAGTAATGTAAATCAAATCAGAGTTTTAGAAGCACCTGATTTAATCAATCAAATCATATTAGAAATTGATCAATATGATGCTTAAATAATCGATAAAACCCATACCGAGCTGAAGTTTTTTTATTTACAATGAATTGTTAAATTATGTAGCGAAAAGTATGGGTTTTGTATTATTAGCACTTGTGGCGATTGGATTTGGAATAGACACCTATTCACATGCTCAAGATAAAGATCAGTCCACTCAACATAATGTTGAGCAGTTAGATGCTCAAATTTTAAATCAAGATCAATCACAATCTCCTGAAGAGAAAAAATCGGATTCTCAAGTAAATTTACAACCTCTTGAATCTCAACAGTAGAATGTATGAATAACTTATCTCAGTTGAGTGCTGACATATAGAAACTCAACCTGATTTTAATAAATCCACAGATTCCACTTGAACATCACTCATAATTTGCCCTTCTGACAAAAGTAAATCGAAATAATTGGCTACGACCTTGGCTTGTTCCGCTGTACTTTCTACTTTGTACATATTCTGACGAAATTCATTACTTGAGTGGAGACCTTTGGTGTACCACGCGATATGTTTACGTGCAATGCGACAGCCTGAATACTCACCGTAAAATTCATATAGCTCATTCAGATGTCCCAATAGAACTTCTTTCACTTCAGCTATCGATGGCGCTGCAAGTGGCTGTCCCGTTTTTAAATAATGAGCAATTTCTCTAAAAATCCATGGACGACCTTGTGCTGCTCGGCCAATCATCACGGCATCAGCACCAGTATGATCTAATACATACTTGGCTTTCTCTGGGCTATCAATATCTCCATTTGCAATGACTGGAATAGAGATATTTTGCTTCACTTCTTTAATTAGATCATAACGTGCAGTATTTAAATACATATCTTCCCGTGTACGACCATGCAATGCTAGAGCTGCAATACCCGCTTGTTCTGCGCGCTTCGACACACGCATAATATTTTCATGTCCGTTTAAAAATCCTAAGCGCGTTTTAAGTGTTACAGGGACATCTACTGCCTCGACCACCGCATCTAAAATTCTGGCTACCAAGTCTTCATCCTGTAGCAGTGCAGAACCTGCTAATTTATTGCACACCTTTTTCGCTGGACACCCCATATTGATGTCAACGATTTGAGCACCATTTGACACTTGATATCGTGCAGCTTCAGCTAAATCCCGTGGGTCTGATCCTGCTATTTGTGCTGAAATTGGAGCAATTTCACCATCAAAATTGGCTCGGTAGAGACTTTTCTTGCTCATACGCAGCGTTTTGTCAGAAGTCATCATTTCACTAACTGCATGTCCTGCACCAAAATATTTACACAAGGTTCTAAATGGTCGATCCGTTACACCTGCCATGGGTGCTACAAAAACAGGAGTTGTTTTTTCGCGATCAAATAAATCACGGATCACAGGATGTTGAGACATGAATAATACCAATGATGATGAAACAGTTTCAGAATGCTTAACTTTTTAAATCTGCACTCATTGAGAGATTGAAATTAGATACAAGCATTAAATTATATAACGTTTGAAACTAAAAATATGTTTTATCTCATTTTGCTTGAATGTTAATGGATGAACTTAAGCTCAAAACTTAGATTTTGATTTGAAGCATGCTGCCATCATCTTGTATACATATAAGTTCTCACAAATCGTGAATGAAATAGTATACTTCGCTAGAATCTTTATCCCTGATACTTTGCATTTATGAAAAATAGCTTTCGCTCTAATGTAATTTTTAAAGCCTGTAGTGTTGCTACATTAAGTTTATTCATGAGTGCTTGTGGTGATTCATCATGGTGGAACACACAAGATAAAACGATTGATGCAGAACAAATCTCAAAACTCATTCCTGGCCGCGTTAATAATCGTGGTTCATGGGCCGAGGATATTTATAAAATAACCGAGCAACTTGGTATACCTCAAACGAAAGAAAATGTGTGTACCATTATTGCTGTAGTCGATCAAGAATCTAATTTTGTTGCAGATCCCCATGTACCCGGACTAGGTGCCAAAGCAGTTAAAGAAATTGAAGATCGTTTAGATGAAAAATTCAAAGATAAATTAGGAGATAGTATCGGAGGCACCGTTGCTGGGTATTTCCAAGAAGTCTTAAAAAATCAACCAACACCTGAAGACAATTATCTAAAACAAATGCGAAAAGTCTCCACCGAACGAGAATTAGATGAATTGTATCGTGAGATTTTTGCTCACATGGCAAAACACTACCATGTCAGTGCACTCACTGGTGCAGCTAAACTCGTTGGTCAAGATATTGGTGAAAAACTAAATCCCATTACCACTTTAGGCTCTATGCAAGTTCATATTAGCTATGCAAAAGATCATAAGCGCCAAGGTGGAAGTATCGCAGATCTAAGATCAGACCTTTATAGTCAATATGGCGGACTCTATTATGGTATTCACCGCCTGATGATGTATCCAGCAGATTATGATCAACCCATATATCGCTTTGCAGACTACAATTCAGGCATGTATTCAAGTCGTAACGCCGCTTTCCAAAGCATGCTCAATGAATTAACAGCAGCGGAGTTAACGCTTGATGGAGACTTATTACTGTACAATAAAAATGGCAATCCAAAAGCTGAAAAGAGTCAATCTGAACAAGAACTTATCAATGTATTTGCCGCAAATAATGTATTTATTACACCTCGTCAAATTCGAGCTGATTTAAAGAAAGAAAAAGAGAAAAAGTTTGAAGATACGCAAACCTATAAAGCTGTGACTGAGCTTTACGAAAAGAAAATTGGAAAAGAAAAATTTTATGCCATTATGCCTGAAGTGGTTATTTCAGGTCCTAAGCTTAGTCGCGACTACAATACCAACTGGTTTGCTACGCGAGTTAACGGTCGATATCAAACATGTATGCAGAAAGCAAAAAGAATCAAAACCTAGCATTATTTGATTTTGATGGAACATTATGTGATAAAGATAGTTTTACTAGCTTTATCTTTTACGCCTTATCAAAACGACATATTGTTAAGCAAGGACTAAAAACCCTGCCTTGGATTCAAGCCTATTTTTTAAATATTTACCCCGCGCACGCAATGCGCCCTAAGCTATTCAAGGCAATGTTTACTGGATTTTCTAGGTCTGATGCAGATCCGATTGCACTTGAATACGCCCATTCATTACAACAACACTTAAACTCACCCATTTATGAACAATTGATCAAGCATCAACTCCGTGGTGACCGCATTGCGATTGTCTCTGCATCCATTGATATTTATTTAAAACCCATTTCTCAGATTTTAAATGTAGATTTGATTTGTACTGAAACTGAAGTGCTCAATCAGTTTTATACGGGTCATTATTCTTCTCCTGATTGTAGTGGCGAAGAAAAAAGACAGCGCATACTCAAGCAATATGATGTAGACCAATTTCAATCAATTTATGCTTATGGAAATTCTTATGAGGATCAAGCGATGTTAGATATGGCTGATTATCCTTATATGGTCGGATCATCTCATCAATTACCCGATCTTGACCCACAAAAAAAGCTCGCCTAAGCGAGCTTTTTTTAATAAGAAATTAATAGATCGCCATATGATTGCGATGAATCATTTCTAATGAACGTGCTTCACCTAGAACTTGGTGTACCTTATCTGAGGGTAAGCCTTTGACAATTTCAGCGCTACGTGAACTAAAGTTAACACGACCAACTGCGACGCGATGCCGTTGCTGATCCACACACTCCACCACATCACCACGCTCGAAATGCCCTTCAACTGCTTTCACACCTACAGGCAATAAACTCCGATGATTTTCTTTGATTGCTTTCACAGCACCATCATCAATCACCAATCGCCCTGCAGTTTGCAAATGTGCAGCTAACCATTGTTGGTGAGCAGTCATTCGATCATTATCAGTGATAAACAACGTACCCAGCATCTCACCCGACATTAATCGAGTTAACACATGATTACTGTCTCCACTGGCAATCAGTGTAGGACATCCTGATTTCGCAGCTAAACGAGCAGCACGTACTTTGGTCAGCATTCCACCTCGACCAAACTTACCACCACCACCTGCCATATCAAACAAACTTTCATCTAATGCGCGAACTGTATGAAACAACTTCGCATTAGGATTTGAGCGAGGATCTGAATCAAACATCCCCTCTTGGTCTGTCAAAATAATCAATAAATCAGCATGAACTTGGCCTGCAACCATTGCAGCTAAAGTATCATTGTCTCCGAATCGAATCTCATCAGTAGATACAGTGTCATTTTCATTAATCACTGGAATCACTTTCCAATCGATTAGATGTTGTAAAGCATCACAAGAATTCAAATAACGGCGACGGTCAGCCAAGTCATCATGAGTCAATAAAACTTGGGCAGATTGAATATTGTGATTCAACAATACACTTGACCAAGTTTGTATGAGCCCCATTTGACCAATGGCAGCACAAGCTTGAAGACTGGGTAGATCCGTGGGTCGATTCTCAAGTTTCATTCGAACCATACCTTCAGCCACAGCACCGGAAGACACGAGAATAATCTCATGCCCTGCATTGTGTAGATCTGCAATTTGCCCCGCCCAATGCGAGATTGCATCTATATCTAAACCTTTTCCGTTTGCTGTGAGTAAAGATGATCCGATTTTAACAACGATTCTTTTGCAACCCTTGAGCTGACGTTGCCCATCTACCACTTCTATCATCTTGTCCTCTGTCTCTTATATAAAGAGATTAACGTACGTAGTACACTTCCATTTCGCCATCATCTTCATCATCGTCAAAATCGTCATCCTCTTGACTGGCAAGACGTTGTTTACGACGCATTTCACGATAAGCCTCTTTAGCGGCAATGGTTTGTTCACGTGTTTCAGCTTCAAGCTGATCACGGAATGCTTGCATTTCTGCTGCATACTCTGGATCTTCAACTTCGCGTTCGCGCTGTTGTTCAATTTGATCCATTAAATAATAAACGACTTCTTTGGTTCCCTCAGACATCAAGCCTGAAGTCTTAAATACTGGACCCTCCCATTTCAACTCTTCAAGGATGTGATTGCACCACTCATCTCTTGAGTCTTCAGGCAACTGATCTACTTTATTTAAAACCAACACCACTGGGAGTTTTGACAATGTTGGAGAGAACTTTAAAAGTTCATTTAAAATTGCCTTAGCATTATAAGCTGGATCTGATCCATCAATTGGCTGTACATCCACGATATGTAGAAGAATACGAGTACGCGCCAAATGTTTTAAGAAGCGAATACCAAGACCTGCACCTTCTGCAGCACCTTCGATCAAACCTGGAATATCAGCCATTACAAATGAACGGTGACGATCTGCATCTACAACACCAAGATTAGGTACCATAGTTGTAAATGGGTAATCTGCTACTTTTGGTTTTGCTGCAGAGACAGCACGAATAAATGTTGATTTGCCCGCATTTGGCATACCTAATAAGCCAACATCTGCCAAAACTTTCAGCTCTAGGCGAATTTCGCGGAACTCACCTTTGTTACCATGTGTACATTTACGTGGAGCACGGTTCGTTGATGACTTAAAGTGAGTGTTACCTAAACCACCGTCACCACCTTGAGCAACAAGAACACGTTGACCATTTTCAATTAAATCACCAATGATGTCGCCAGACTCAGTATCTACAATTGTTGTTCCTACTGGAACATATAGTGTTACGGATTCACCACCGCGACCTGCACAGTTTGCGCCAGCACCATTTTTACCACGTTCAGCACGAAATCTACGGGTATAACGATAATCTACAAGCGTACTGGTGTTGTCATCAGCTTGAATATATACGCTGCCACCACGACCACCATCACCACCATCTGGACCACCAAATGGTACGAATTTTTCACGGCGAAAACTGGCTACGCCATTGCCACCGTCGCCAGCCTCTACGGTAATGACTGCTTCATCAACAAAGCGCATAATGCCAATCCTCTAAAAACTTTAAAACCGCCTATTCTGCCATATTTTAAAGTATTTCTCGACTATATTTATGCAGGTTGAGAATAAGTTAGCGACTTTTTTCATAAATTGAGTCTTTAATATTTTGGTGTATCACTGCATTAAATTTGATTTATTCATTACTCATTGTTTTATCAAATGACATCATTGGTTTTATTTATTTCTGAAACCATAAAATAATGCCTATAGTGCATTAAATTGCACTCTAAGATTTTGACATGGATCGCTCTGCTACCCCTTTATCCTCACAATTCGTGCTTGTTATGGCTTTGGCCTGTGGTGTCTGTGCAGGTTCAGCTTATTTCAATCAACCACTGATTTATTCAATCGAAAGAAGTTTAGAAATTTCGACCAGCCAAGCTGGATTTACCGTGGTTATCGCTCAACTGGGTTATATGCTCGGACTCATGCTTTTGGTACCCCTTGGAGATTTTTTTAATAAACGAAAACTCATTGTGAGTTTAATGATATTTGCGGCAATTTCGCAGATCCTTTTGTCTTTCAGCTCAGATATCAGCACTTTATATATCTTTACACTCTGTGCAACATTTGGAGCCATATCAGCACAAGTATTAATTCCTTTTGCTTCTTCCATTAGCCCACCTGAATTAAGCTCAGCAGTTGTAGGTAAACTCATGAGCGGACTGGTCATGGGGATTATTTTATCTAGGACATTTGCCGGCTTTGTTTCAACTTATTGGTCTTGGGAAGGCGTTTATTTTAGTAGTGGTATTTTGACTTTATGTTTTGCATGTTTAATGTGGAAAAAACTCCCCAACACTCAACCTGCTTCGCATTTACAAGTCACCGATATTTACAAATCACTTTGGAGCATCGCAAAGCATAATCCGCATCTCATACGCCGTGCCTGCGCGGGTGCCCTAGGATTTGGCATTCTCTCAATGGTGTTTACATCGATGACTTTTGTTTTAGGGAGTGCCCCATATCAATTTACTGATTTTCAAATTGGTCTATTTGGTCTGTTAGGTATTATCGGAATTTATTCCTCGAGTTGGTCTGGTAAAACAGTTGGCAAAGGGAAAGAAGAATTTGTCGCTCAATTATGTATCACCTTGATGCTGTTCTCTTGTATTCCATTATATTTCGCGCAACAGAACATCTTCATTTATGCACTTGGCGTATTGATGAGCTATTTTGGTCTCACTGCATTTCATGTTTTGAATCAAAATCTAGTCTATCGTATTGATGGTCAAGCACGCTCACGAATTAATGCTGTATATATGACCATTTACTTTTCAGGCGCTGCATTAGGTTCTTTAGGTGCTGTCTATGCTTGGGAACATTATGCATGGATTGGTTGCGTTGCTTTGGGACTGTTTTTCTCAATTTTAATTTTATGTATTGATCGTTATGATTTTAAGATCATGAAAACCATATAAACATCTCGCTCAGTACACACTTTAAACTGAGCGATAACGAAATGATGAAGTATAACTATCGCGTAATAAGTGCCTTACTTTCCAAAATCTCGGGTAAATTTCGCTCAACCCAATGGATCAACTCATTTAATTTCATCGCTGCATTTGAACCCAATACAGTGAGTTGATACTCCACCTTTGGAGGAACTACTGGATAAACAGTGCGCAAAATAAAACCATCTTTTTCTAAGGTTTTTAGTGTCTGAGCCAACATTTTTTCGCTCACCCCCTCAATTCTTTGTTTTAGCTCACTAAAACGATGCACACCATCACTCAAGCAATTTAGGACGAGAACTGACCATTTACTGGTGAGATGCTCTAAAATTTCACGAGAAGGACATTCACTGGATAAAACTTGACCTAATAAATCACTATGCGCATATGTACTCATCATTTTTCTCTTAACAGTTAATAACTTACTTTTAGGTACGTACTTTCATTAAGTAAGTTAACAGATTAATATACCTGCATCAAGTTTATTTTTTAGCCACATTAAGAGGAAATTAAAATGAAAATTGCGATTACAGGTGCAACTGGTGAATTAGGTCGTTTAGTTGTTCAAGAACTTAAAAAAATTCATAGCAAGCATGAAATTATTGCTTTGGTTCGCAACCCAGAAAAAGCTAAAATTTTATTTTCTGAAGATATTCAAGTACGCAAATTTGATTATGATCTGCCAGATGATCTCGCAAATTCCCTTCAGGATGTTGATAAACTCCTGCTCATTTCTGCCAATGAAATTGGTCGTCGCACTCCACAACATAAGGCTGTTATTGATGCTGCGATTCAAGCTAGAGTTCCTCACTTAATCTATACCAGCTTACTGAACGCAGATCATTCTCCGCTTGGCTTAGCCAATGAACATCGAGAAACGGAAAAATTAATACGTGAAAGTTCTATTACCTACACCTTTTTAAGAAATAATTGGTATAGCGAAAACTATTTATCTGCGCTCACCCATCAAATCGAGACAGGCATTGTGTACGGAGCGGCTCAAGATGGTTTAATTAGTTCAGCTTCTCGTTTGGATTATGCCACTGCTGCAGCTCAAATATTAAATGATGAA
Source organism: Acinetobacter sp. ANC_7511 (assembly GCF_056779975.1). NCBI lineage: Bacteria > Pseudomonadati > Pseudomonadota > Gammaproteobacteria > Moraxellales > Moraxellaceae > Acinetobacter > Acinetobacter sp. ANC_7511. Next base: position 161,050 of record NZ_JBWYIY010000004.1, on the reverse strand, counting down.
TCCACTCAACATTTCAATAAAGTTTACGAGCTTGCTGGTAGCGAAAGCTTTAGCTTAAAAGATTTTGCGACCCTACTTTCTGAGTTTTCACAACAGCCTGTGAAATATCAAAACTTATCTCCAGAAGATTATCGTCAAGGATTAATTCAAGCTGGTTTACCAGTAGGTCTCATTGACGTCATTGTAGATGCAGATCTTCACACTTCCCATGGTGCGATGTACAGTGAACACAAAGATCTTGAACATTTAATTGGTCGAAAAACCACATCGATTCGTGAAAGCATTCAGCAAGCCCTGAATGCTTAGAGGATAGACTCCCCTTAAAGGGGAGTTTTTACTTTTTAATATTGCGAAGGGGTAAATCCAAGTTCATATCTAAATTCGCCTTTGTTTGTCGCTCCAAGTTATACATTGTTGCTCTAAAACTAGATATATCCTTCATCAAAATTGGATCATTTAAATGCAATACCGGTTTGAAAACATGATCAATATCCACATCAAGCTGCTCATGCAAATCTAAATAGACAGGACCATCAAAATCAATCGTAATTGGAACCTGATAAGTCCGCTTTAAATGAAATGGAACTTCAAGCTGAATAGGCAAATCTAAATTTAACGGAAATTTAGGTAAAAATCGTGTTTTATACACCAAATCTGTTGTTGCACTAATTGGAATCGTTTGATCGATTTTTACTTTCGTTTGATAATCCACACTCACAGAAACAGGGACTTCGACTTTAAACTTGAGATTGGTTTTGTATTTACCCTGCAAATCTAAATCAATATTTTCCTGTACTTTAATTTGTGTATTTAGCGCGCCAATCGCTTGTACCTCAAGATAATTCCCAACATCAATTTTGGTCGGCAATGATTCTGACAACTGTACACTTGCATTCTTCGCACTGACTTGAACAGATGCTTGAATATTGAGATATAGCCAAAAACCTACGGCAACAATGCTTGCCACGATAATAAATAAGAGCGAACCATATCCCACGATTTTTTTAGCACTCATGCTTCTCGAGCTCACTGGGCTTTCACCGATTCAGCAGATTGATCATCCTTCTGAACTTTAATGGGTGATGCTGCTTCCACTTTTTGATTTTTTTGTAATGTTAAGGTATTGAGTGGGATAACCAACTCACCTTTTTGTATTTTAATTGGCAAAGTATTTTGTACGTTGACTGAAGCCTCTAACGCAGTTTTAATTGGTGCATTCAAATGACCTTCTACTGGTATATCCACATCTAAATCCTTATTTAATGGGATGCGTAGATTCTCTTTTAAATCCGCTTGAACAGGTGCTTGAAATTTCAAGTGAACCATTTGATCTAAGGGAACATCCATTTCAACAGGTACATCAAGTTTAATCGGAATCGTCCCTTTCAATGGCAGTGTAATATCTTTGCCTAAAATGCGAACCTTAACTTTAGTATCCACTGCTAAATTTTGATCCACAATCAAATTTTCACGGACTGGAATAACCGTTTTAATTGGTACTTGATTGTCGAAATAAACCATAGGATTCAGTGTTTGTTGTACAGGAATAGAAAGATTTTCACGTATTGGAATGGTCGTTTTTACGCGACCTGTCACATTCACATCCAAAGCATCGTGGATTTGAACTTTCGCTTGCAATGGCTCCTGAAGATCAATATTCACGGCTTGATCTTCTAGTGGAATGTAAATTTTAAAATGTTGAAAAACCCATAAGGCAATTGCTATACCACTCGCAGCAGCCAAAGCAATCAGCACGAAGCCAATGACAAGATATTTGATGCGCAAAAATATAATCCTTTAACACTTATTTTTTTTAATCACCTGCTCACAATCCATATTTTATGTGAACAAATACACAATTTTTCAATATTAAACCACTTATTTTGAAGAAACCATATTGCTCTAAAGTCTTAATTACGTAAATTTAGGCAAATAAAAAAGAGCCTCGAAAGAGGCTCTTTTTATGCTTTACAAATTATGCATTTGTTTCAGCAGGTACTTTTGGATAGCTTACGCCGCCCATTTGTTCAGCGATACGCAGAACTTGGCAGCTATAACCTACTTCATTGTCGTACCATACATATGCTGTTAAACGGTTACCAGACGTAATTGTTGCTTGCGCATCAAAAACACCTGCAGTGCGTGAACCGATAAAGTCAGATGATACAACTTCAGTAGAATTTGTATAACCAATTTGACCTTGAAGATTGGAGTTGATAGAAATTTGACGAATATATTCGTTCACTTCATCACGATCAACTTCTTTATCTAAAGTCAGGTTAAGGATTGCTAAAGACACGTTAGGTGTTGGAACACGTACAGAGTTACCAGTTAATTTGCCTTTAAGTGCTGGAAGTGCTTTAGCAACTGCTTTAGCAGCACCCGTTTCAGTGATCACCATATTCAACGTTGCAGCACGGCCACGACGGTCAGCTTTATGGTAGTTGTCGATCAAGTTTTGGTCGTTCGTGAATGAGTGAACTGTTTCAACGTGACCATTAATCACTGTATATTTGTCATGAAGTACTTTCAACGTCGGTGTGATCGCGTTTGTAGTACAACTTGCAGCAGAGATGATTGTATCTTCATCAAGAATGTCAGCTTGGTTAACACCAAACACAACGTTCTTCATATCACCTTTACCAGGTGCAGTTAAAATTACACGTGCAGCGCCTGGGCATTTAAGGTGCTGAGCAAGACCTTCAGCGTCACGCCATTTACCAGTGTTATCAATCACCAATGCATTTTCAATACCATATGCAGTGTAATCCACTTCTGATGGGTTAGATGCATAGATCACTTTGATGAATTGACCATTCGCAATAATTGCTTCGTTTTCTTCATCTACAGAAATCGTACCTGCAAATGGACCATGAATAGAGTCACGACGAAGTAAAGAAGCACGTTTCTCTAAATCACCATCAGATGATTTACGAACAACAATCGCTTTAAGGTTTAGACCACGACCAAGACCAGACTGACCAATCATAAGACGTGCAAGGATACGACCAATACGACCAAAACCATAAAGCACAACATCTTTATGCTCAACAGATGCGGCATTGCCTTGTAGTGATTTAACAGCGTCAGCAACGAATGCATCTACATCGCCACCTTTTGCTTTAAATTCTACAGCAAGTTTGCCTAAATCGATTTCAGCTGTGCCGATATTTTGTACTTTAACCAATGCTTCAAGGATTGGGAAAGTATCTACAGCAGAAAGTTCAACGTCTAAAACACGTGTACGACGATGAGCTTTAAGAATTTGGATAACCGAGCGGTTAATTAAAGAGCGACCGTATACTGTAGCTACGATGTTTTTTTCACGGTATAACTGACCAACAAGGGCAATCATACGTTCCGCGAGTTCTTCACGGTTTTTCCAGCGACCTTGGTGCTCTGCATGTAGGGCAACGATAGTGTCTTTGCTCACAGATACGTCCTCTAATTAATTGTAAATCTAAGCATAAATTTCAAAACCCCATAATTGTAAAGGAATTAACTCAGAGTTGAAATGAAAACTCGTTTTATTTTTTACTAAAGCAATTTTCTCTTTGTAAAAAATATATTTTAGCAATTGAATTACAATATAATTTTTTGGGTAAATGATTTCATTTAGATATCAAATACTGATCATTAAGCCTACAAATCCAATTTCGTCACTGAGTTACAGCCTGTTCAACTAAATACTGGTGAAGCCGAAATATCCTGACTCAACATCATATTTAAATCTTCTAAATTAAAATCTTCTAAGTTTTCTGGGAGTTTGACCAATACTGGAAGCTTAGTTAAACCATTTTGCCCCGAAGGGAATGCATAATGTCGTTCAAACTCACTTGTAGCTGAAAAACTTTCAAATTCAATAAATACACTATATTTTCGATAGTTTTTAGGCACACTTAAAATATCTAGATAAGCCTGCTTCTTGATTTTCACCATGGCCAATGAAGTTTGTTGAAGTTCTTTTTCTAGCTTTTCTCCAGCCACCATTCTTTTTAAAAATGAGCCTTGAACTTCAGCATAATCTCGTTTCAAACGCATCGTATGAGACAGCATTTCTCGGTAATCTTGAATATGTTGGCTTAAATCTTCTTGTAATGCATTTAACGGTTTCTTGGAGCGCTCATGCATGACTCCACGCTCATACATATTCAATGGTACAAATATTTCATCTTTACGCTTTTCAAGTAGTTTTAAATAGGCTAACAACTTGTATTCAAACAATTGGACTGAGGAATTAAAAAATAATGAAGGCTGTTGTTTAAAATCTTTATAATTCGCCAGAATATCTGAAAATATGCGATGCACACTTTTAAACAGATGCTCATATTCTTCAATATGTGATAAATGCTGTTCTAAAGCCACCACGAGAGGTTGTAGCAATTCGACAGTCAATGCTTGCTCAATCTTCCGTAAATGCTGTTTGGCTACAAAATCACTATTACTTCCAGCCATCCCTAAATTTTGTGTCAAAAGCGGTAATATCTTCTGTTCAGCAACATCTTCAAATTCTTGCACAATTTGAATGACATCTTTATGGACTTGATGCTGAATAGTAACCATCATCTGCACGTGTTCCATAAACTGTTTGATATACCCCTCTTCATTGTAACGGCGCATATCCAAAACCAACCCATTGAGATAAATTTGCTGGTTGTATTCCATTCGATCTTCAAATAAAAAACGACGGATCGAAAATGGATTTTGTTCAAACTGACTGGTTGGTGCGATGACGAATAGAAATTCAGAGGTTTTAACAATATCAAAGTGTCGAATGGACTGTTCTTTCAGCAACCATTGTGCAAAAAAAGGATGCTCCATGATCGATGAGTTTCTAGGTAGAAGGGGTTTAAACCAATACCCCAATAATTGTTGCTTAATAAATACCTCTATCATAAAGCTCTTAATCTGAGCTGAAGTTAACTGACGAGCTCCAACTGGTGTTTCAAGATTTAATTCACGAATTAACTTAGCAACATCTTGCAAAAAAACCCGACGCATTAACATTTTTTCGCGTTGTAATTTTAAATTGTCCTCAACAGCAATTAGGTCAATTTGATACAGCGCATTTTCTAAATAGTCTGCCACTTGTACGCAATCCGTCATCTCCTTCAACCATTGGATAGATTGACATAACTTTGCTGCAATGGAGCGCATTCTTTCACTAGAAAAACTATGCTTTAAAATTCCCAGCGACGTCGTGACTTTATATTCGAATGTGTTATTCACACGATTCCAAAATATATCTTTAGGTTTGAGAATTTGACGATCAATTTCTTCGCGAACGTCACTATCTGAATGTTGAAATATACGCTCTAAGAGTCTTTGCCAGTTTAAATCCAGACTAGGCTCCATCTGTAATAATGCTGCTCTTGTTTGGTACTGAATCATGATTGTTAAATTAGAATTATTATTGATTTAACAAATTTACCACATTTTTATGTTTTAGTTAATTATGTCACAAATATTTTTAAAGAATAAGTAATTATTCTTATCATTCAGTCAAAAACTCTTATGTACAACTCATGCTTATGTAATGATATGAAACTTAGTGCTCATCTTTTTTGGCTAGACGCGATTGTAGTTTCTTATGTTGATATTGAAGTAACTTTTCAGTTCTTCTTTGACGATAGAGATAAATTGTACCTTCCAAAATAAGGAGCAATACAGCAAACCAAATTGGAATATAAGTCAACCATTCTCCTGCTTCCACGCGTTCACCCATTGCTATTGATGCTCCTGCCAACAAAATTGGCTCTAAATAACTCAATAACCCAAAAATCACAAATGGAAGATATCTGCTCGCCAAGATGTAACTTCCAAGCCCTAAGGCACTTAAGCAACCTAGACCTAGTACAGCTAAAATGAGATATTTAAACTCAATAATCAGGGGCAATGTGTTTGAATAAAAAAATGCTAGAAAAATAGCAACTGGAATCACCAGCAATAAATCCCACCAGAATCCACCTAAATGATCTGTTGCAAATTTTCTTCTTAAAAAAAAGTAGATCGGATAAGCCACAGCAACATACATGGTCTCCCATGCCACAGTACCGATGCGCCAGATTTCATGGCTGACACCAAGAATTGCAAAAAACACTGCTGCAATTTGCCACTTTGAGAGCTTTTCTTTGTAAAGAACGCAACCAAAGAGAACCATCACCAGAGGCAACAAAAAATATCCTAAAGAAACCTCAAGCCCCCGACCATTGATTGGTCCCCACAAAAATAACCAGAGTTGAGTTGTACACAAAAATGAACTGATCAAGAGCCAAATTAAAATAGATGGTTGTTTGCAAATTTTATTATAAATTTCTCGAACATATTTTAGATCACCCGACCACCACATAAACAGCGTTAAGAAAGGTAACGTGGCTAACATTCGCCAAGCAAAGGTTTGCTCGCTGTCTAGTGGTCTAAGAAAATACGTATAAAAATATAGCACCCCAAATGTCACTGATGCCATAACTGACAATGCTATACCTTTTAACATATCTGAACCTAAATTTTACCAAACGATATTATAGCTAGAATTCGTAGCAATAGATGTTGATGCATAAAAAAACCACGCCTTAGCGTGGTTCTCATCATTTTCAACATTATTTTGTTGAACCAGGTGCTTGACCCGTTTGCTTTGTACGTATCACATCGCTTAAGTCATAACCAACGGATTTAGCATAATCAAGATACTCATTCACAACTGCTTGATCAGGATTATGCGTGCGAGAAAGCACCCACATATACTTACGTTTAGGCTCACCCACAAGTACAGTTTGATAATCCTCATCCAGTTTCAGCACCCAATAATCTCCACGACCAACTGGTAACCATCGAATAGCACTCGGCAAGAAACTAACTTTCAATTTTGTATTAAATGGCTGATTTTGTACAAATGCCTCACCCACTGACTGAGTAACTTTACCGTCAGCAGTAAAACAACGGTTATCAACATTGACATTACCATTTTCATTTAATGTATATGTCGCAGTCACATCACGATCACACTTGTTTTGGAAATAAAGTGGCTTACGTGCTACTTCATACCAAACACCTAAGTATTTATCGAGTTCAACTTTTTCAACAGTATTGAGTGGCTTGTCCTGAGCATAAACCATCGTTGCTGCCCCTAAACCAACCAATAATGCACCACCCAATACAATCTTGCTAACATTGAAACCAGCAGATGGGAGATTCTTGATCATCTAAATAACCCCTATTTATTGAATTTGTTTGTGAGTATTCATTTACTCTTCAACAATAACGGTTATTTTTCGGCTTAATGTTACGTTATGTGATGATTTTACAGTGTTTTCTGTAAATTAAATCACTGAATTAACTGTGCTTTTAAACGCACGATCTCATCACGGAAACGCGCTGCTTGCTCAAACTGAAGCTCTTTCGAAGCTTTGAGCATTTCCTTCTCTAATTTAGCCAAATGTTTTGCCAATAGTTTTGGATCGGAAACTATATGGCGCTCATCCGCACTTAATGCACGTGCTTGTCCCGATACACTCTCATCAATTGACTCATCATCATACTCTTCACCAGTATCAATTTCTTTGATGACTTGGCGGACTGCTGAACGAGGAGTGATGCCATGTTCTAAGTTAAAATTAATTTGTTTGGTACGGCGACGCTCCGTTTCATCAATTGCTTTTTGCATTGAATCCGTAATCCGATCTGCATATAAAATAGCCTTTCCTTCAACATTTCGAGCAGCACGACCAATGGTTTGGATAAGTGAACGTTCTGAGCGTAAAAAGCCTTCTTTGTCGGCATCTAAAATTGCAACTAAAGATACCTCAGGCATGTCTAAACCTTCACGGAGTAAGTTAATTCCAATCAATGCATCGTAGACACCTGTTCGTAATTCATGAATGATCTTCACACGTTCAACAGTATCGATATCAGAGTGTAAATAAGCCACTTTGATCCCGTACTCTTTTAAATATGACGTCAAATCTTCAGCCATGCGTTTGGTTAACGTTGTGACCAAGACACGTTCATTTTTGTCTTTACGTTGATTAATCTCCGAAAGGACATCGTCCACCTGAGTTAATACTGGACGAATTTCAATGACGGGATCAATCAATCCTGTTGGACGCACCACCTGCTCGGCAATTTGTTCTGATTTTTCTAATTCATAATTGGCAGGCGTCGCACTGACATAAATTGTAGTAGGAATAATACGTTCCCACTCTTCAAACTTCATTGGTCGATTATCCAGTGCACTTGGTAAGCGGAAACCATAATTCACTAGATTTTCTTTACGTGATCGATCGCCTTTATACATCGCACCAATTTGAGGAACCGTAACATGCGATTCATCAATAATAAGTAATGCATCCTCAGGCAGGTAGTCGAAAAGCGTTGGCGGGGCCTCTCCAGCTGGTCGACCTGATAAATGTCTCGAGTAATTCTCAATACCATTGGTATAACCAAGCTGTTGCATCATCTCAAGGTCATATCGAGTACGCTGTTCAATACGTTGAGCTTCAAGCAATTTATCTTCAGCTCTGAAATATGCCAAGCGCTCTTTGAGTTCTTCACGAATCGTTTCGATGGCACGCTGTAAGTTATCTTTAGGCGTCACATAGTGACTTTTTGGATAAATCGTGATTCGTGGAACTTTACGAATCATTTTTCCAGTCAAAGGATCAAACCAGCGGATCGAATCCACTTCATCATCAAATAGCTCAATCCGCACTGCATTTTGTTCTGACTCTGCGGGGAAAATATCAAGAATTTCTCCACGAATTCGATAAGTACCTCGTAAAAATTCGAGTTCATTACGCGTATATTGCATTTCTACCAATCGACGAATCAACTCATCACGGCTGACTCGATCACCTGTCACAATATGTAGGAGCATATTCATATATGCATTAGGATCACCTAAACCATAAATGGCGGATACCGAAGCAACGATAATAGCATCCTTACGCTCAAGCAAAGCACGCGTTGCAGACAACCGCATCTGATCGATGTGATCATTAATAGCAGAATCCTTTTCAATAAAAGTATCAGATGACGGTACGTATGCTTCTGGCTGATAGTAATCGTAATAACTTACAAAATACTCAACAGCATTATGTGGAAAAAATGCTTTAAATTCTCCATAGAGTTGAGCCGCGAGGGTTTTGTTATGTGCCATTACAATAGTAGGACGTTGTAATTGCATAATCACATTCGCCATCGTATAGGTCTTACCAGAGCCTGTTACCCCTAGTAGCAATTGATCCTTAAAACCTTGTTGTACTCCTTTAACAAGTTTCTCAATCGCTTGAGGTTGATCTCCTGCAGGCTCGTAATTAGTTACTAATTCAAATGGACGACTGTCACTCACTCGATAATTCTCGCTATACAGATGATGAAAATATGCAATAACACTGGTAATGCATGGCTTGCTTGCTCAAATCTTTATGATTTACTCATCTGATGATGAGGGTGAAAACCATAAATTCAATCAATTTTACTTGACCCTTACAGCAATCAATTGCACCATGAACTTAAATTGCATGTTGATGTAAAAAACTATGACTTACCAATATCACGATGAAACGATTATCAACAGTTTAAATGAAGATACAGTATTTGTATTTGGTAGTAATTTAGCAGGCACGCATGCAGGTGGTGCTGCAAAAATTGCACTTCAACATTTCGGTGCGATTAAAGGTGCTGGTCGCGGCTGGGCTGGACAGAGCTATGCAATACCTACCATGAATGAGCATTTGCAACAAATGCCTCTATCCCAGATTGAACACTACATCAATGATTTTAAGATCTATACAAAAAACCACCCCAAGATTAAGTATTTTATTACAGCCGTTGGTTGTGGTGTAGCAGGTTACAAAGTTGCTGAAATAGCACCCATGTTCAAAGGTATATCAAAAAATGTGATTTTCCCGATTTCATTTAAACCTTTCGTTGAACGAACCTTTCCTAAATTAAGCCAACCTTTATTACATGCCATTTTTTCTTCTGAACTACTGTTCGCGGGTTCTTTAGAAACGGCATTTGAGCAACTTAATTTAAATGAATCTGAAAAGAAACTAGCGAATATTTTGATCGAAACGCCGATGTTCCCCGTAGACAGTAATGGACGTGAACGCATCTTTGAAATCGAAGATATTCTCTACCACCTAAAAGATCAAACCTTCCAATATGAACCTAAGTCCGATCGTGCATTTATGATGGGTGGTGTGGTATTGGCCTTACTTGAACTCTACCAAATGAATGAACAAGATTTTGTTGATGTTTGGCAAGGGCTTAAGTCAATTTCTGCGCCAAAACCTGAGCATCGAGCAAAAAAATCAGTTTAATAAGATGTTGATTTTATAAGATTCATTCACTTATATTGTATAAATGAATGAATTTTAAACACCAAGGCTCGCATCTATGGATCATTTAGATCTGACCATCTTTGATTTATCTCCAATTGCGATGTGGCTACAAGACTTCAGCGGTGTTAAACAAATTTTTGAACAATGGACTGCTGAAGGTATTGAAGATATTGAAGCATATTTGATGGAGGATCACAGTCGTCTCCACCTTTGCTTGAGTACGATTCATACCTTACGTGTTAACCAAAGTACGCTTAAACTGTATGAAGCAAAAAACTTAGAAGAAATTTTAGAAAGTTTTCAGAAGTTCCTTCATCCTGAAGTCAGCACTTTCCAAATCCAATTTTTCGTATCACTTTGGAAGAATACTGAACATCATATTCCAGTGATCAATTATACGACCAATGGAAAGCGTTTAGATGTTCAATTACGCGGTATGAAATTAAAAGGTTATGAGGATAATTGGAAATGCCTACTCATGACCACCGAAGATATTTCCCAATATCAAAAAGCACGTCATTTTGCCGAATCCTTATTTACTTATAATCCAACAGCACTATGGATCATGGATTTTAGCCAAATAAAAAAAAGATTTGAGCTGCTCCGTATGCAAAACATTGAAAATTTAGATCAACACATTCATCAACATCCAGAATTTGTTGTGGAATGCTTCGAGCAAATACAATTCATTGATGTTAATGAAGCGGCGCTCAAACTTTTTGCTGTGAAAGATAAATCTCAATTTTTACATCATTCTCATGATTTATTTGATATTAAACGTTTGGAAAATTTTAAAAGTCAGTTACTACAATTGTGGAATCATGAAGAATATCAACAGCGAGAAAGTAGTTTCTACAACGCGAATGGAGAACAAATCTTCGTTTTAGAACAATTAAATATTTTTCCACATAATTTAGATGATTGGGCGGTGATACAAGTCGCCCTTACAGATATCACTGAGCGAAAAAAATTAGAAAATCACTTACATTATTTGGGTCAACATGACATTTTAACGGATTTACATAACAGAACTTATTTTAATGAAGAAATTGAACGGATTGAGCAACTTGATCTCTATCCAGTGTCTTGTATTTACATTGACATGAACGGTTTAAAAATCATCAATGATCAGTTCGGACATGATGTGGGTGATCAGTATCTAAAAAACTTTGCCGAAATTCTTCAATTTGTCACTCACAAAAAAGATTTTTCAATTTCTAGAATAGGTGGCGATGAATTTGTATTATTGATGCCTCATGCCGATGTTGAGCAAGTTAAAATCCTTGTTCATGATCTTGAAACTCAAATACATCAACATAATCTAGATCACCCTCATCTTTCTATCAGCGTTTCACTCGGACATGCCACAAGACTTAAAGGCGAAACCTTAGAAGATATGTTACGCCGTGCAGATAAATGCATGTATATTAACAAGCATCATTTTTATCAAAATAAAAATCTAACGAATTGAGCTTAGGATTTAGCTCAACGTTAGCTTAGCTTAAAAAAGTGTCTTAAATCACGTAAATAATAAAAAATTTGAATTTTATATCAAAATAATTTAGTGCTATATTATCCACAATTTATTGTTTTAAAAGAAAAGTTCAAGGATAATTATGGAGATACTTGATTCATCAATTTTTGATTTATCTCCTATCCCAATGTGGTTGGAAGATTTTAGTGCCATTCAAACCATCTTTAACCAATGGCGTAGTGATGGGGTTACTGATTTAGCTTTACATCTGCAGCAAAATCCAGATCTTGTGACTTTATGCGCACATCAAATTAAGATTGTTAAAGTAAATCAAAAAACACTCGATCTTTTTGAAGCACAAAGCCTTAAACATCTCACCCAAAATTTAAGCACCATTTTCCAACATCAAATGTTTGATGCACATGTAGCGGAATTAGTTGCACTTTGGAAGGGTGAATTAGAGTTTACAAGTACAACCACTAATTTCACCTTGAGTGGTCAACCCTTAGACATAAAACTGCGAGCTGTCGTTTTACCTGGTTCAGAACAAAGTTTAGACCGTATTTTGCTTACTACAGAAGATATTAGTGGTTATATGCAAGCTCGGCGTTTAGAAGAAAAAAATCGTCGATTAGCTGAAGCAAGATTTAGTTATTCACCCACATCATTATGGGTTGAAGACTTTAGTCGCATTAAATTAAGACTCGATCATCTTAAATCAATTGGTATTGATGATTTCAGAATTTTTTTAGATGTCCATCAGGATTTCGTACAACAATGCATTGAAGACATTGTATTACTAGACGTCAACCAAGCAACATTGGATTTGTTCAAGGCATCGACGAAATCAGATTTATTTCAAAATCTAAAAAAAGTTTTCTCGAAAGAAATGCATCAAACTTTTAAGGAACAATTGATCGAACTATGGAATGGGAAAATTCATCATAGTCGTGAAGCGATCAATTATGCTTTGGATGGTTCAATTCGCTATGTTTTACTTCAATTCACTGTGTTTCCAGGTTATGAAGAAGATTGGGGACTTGTACAACTTGCCCTAACGGACATTACAGCGCGAAAAAAAGCTGAGAGCTATTTAGAATATTTAGGTAAACACGACGTTTTAACAAAACTCAAAAATCGCTCGTTCTACACTGAAGAAATCCATCGATTGGAACGCGCACTTATTCGCCCAGTTTCTGCAATTTTTCTAGATATGAATGGCCTTAAACCGATTAATGATCAATTTGGTCATGATGTAGGTGATGAGATTTTACGCAGAATGGGTAATATCTTAAGTAGAACGATTCACAATACCAGTTATACAGCCTCTCGAATTGGAGGTGATGAATTTGTTATCCTGATGCAAGGTGCAAATGAAGCTACCGTTCAGTCGACGATTTTGACCATTCAAGAATTATTGAATATCGATAATCAATATTATTCTAACCATATCATCAGTGCATCAATGGGATTTGCTACAAGCCTTGAGAATGAAACAATTGAAGATATGTTAAAGCGTGCAGACCAATCCATGTATGATCACAAGAGACAATACTACAAATATTTATCCAATAAAAATCAATAATTTACAGTATTTATATTTTTAGATCATACATTTTATTTGCTCTTGAAACACTAGTCATTGCACTGGTGTTTTTTTTAAAAAATCAATCTTATTTAGTTCTCATATAAGCTTTACTATATTTTTCATTAAATTATGACAAAAAATTCATGATCTTGTCTAACAAAAGAAATTGATTTTAAATTAATAAAATGTGATTCTCATCACACTTTAATCACGAACAATGATTAAAAACACTTTATTTTTATAAGAGACTATAACAATGGCTTTGTTCAATTATAAATCATTCGATTACTTACCTAACTTTAAATTAAGTTCAGTTCTCTCAATTCCAGCTCAACTCGTTGGTAATGGTCTAATCGCTGCCACCAATGCTGTGAATACTGTTCTTGATGTAGTATCTCCTATTGGTTTAGCAGGTAATGCTTTACTTGGCAAACCTTTCGAAGCAGTGCACGAACTTGGTGATAAAATTATTGATGCAGCTTCAGATGCAGTGAATTCAGTGGGTAAAGCACTTGGTGCAACCATCGAACCGAATGACACTCATCATAAAAATGAGTGGGAAGACAAAGAACTCAGCTTAGATAACATTTTAAGCCTTCCTGGGGATTTAATTGGAAACACCATTATCGGTGCAACCAATATTGCCAATGATATTCTTGATGCTGCTGCACCTATTGCTATTGCAGGAAATGCGCTTATCCCTGGTTTTGATGTTGTTCATAAAGCAGGTGATACGATTATTGATGCTGTCTCTGATGTGGCTCATGACATTGGCTCAGCGATTGGCGGGACAATTGAACCTAAAGATACTCATTATGATAATGAATGGTCTCAAGAGCTTCCATCAGCTACTGAAAACCTAAAATCAATTGTGAATACAGTTGCAAATCAAGTTGAAAATGCACTTGAACCTATTTTCGATTATGTTCCTGATTTCAAATTTAGCTCAGTACTTTCTATTCCAGCTCAGTTACTAGGTAATGGTTTAGTCACGACAGCAAATTTAGTCAATACAGTTTTAGATGTGGCTTCGCCTATTGGTCTAGCAGGTAATGCTCTACTTGGTAAACCATTTGAAGTTGTTCATGAGTTAGGTGACCGCATTATCGATGCAGCATCGAATTTACTCAGTGGTGCTGGTGAGGCCCTCGGCTCAAATGTAGAAGCAAAAGATACACACCACAAAAATGAATGGAAAGATGGCGAACTTAGCCTTGATTCAATTTTAAAAATTCCAAGTGAGCTGGTTGGTAATTTGATTATCGGCAAAGATGGCATCGTGAATGATTTATTAGATAGCGTTGCGCCATTGGTTAAAGTTGGTGATAAATTCATTCCTGGTTTCGAAGAAATTCATAAAGCCGGTGATGCAATTATTGATCAAATTTCAGACATTATCGTAAATATTGGTAAGGATATTGGTGCTACTCTTCCACCTTCAGACTCACATTTTGATCGAGAATGGGGGCAACCAAAACAACCAGATCAATCTAATCCATCAGATGACGGTCGTCCTAAATTCTACAAAATTGACAATCAATTCAGTTACCGCGTAAGTGAATCTGCATTTAAACAAGTTCAAGAACTATATAACAAGTTTATCTCAACTGGTTCTTTACAAGGTAAAAATTTCTGGCGCCCTATTTATACCGTGATCAAAGAAGATTTAGCATCAAATGACGCAGTTGATCAGGGTACTAAAAACTGGTTACAAGTTGCTGAAGCTGTTGCAATAGCTGATCCTCAGAGCTTCCTTTATCAATATGTTCGCTTAGGAACAGGTAAATCACTCGCAGATAAAGGCATCTATATTACGGATGAACAATTCTGGCAAGCATCAAATGTATTGATCAAAACTTTAGCTGACAATTTCTTGAATGGCGTTAAAAATGCTGATGGCGAGACTGTTGTTCCAGCAGGATATTTACCAAGCTCTGATGGTAAGTTTGGATTGGTACTTATGGATGCAACTCAAGCTCTTGAAAACTTGGGTGGCGAGCTAGGTGATTGGACAGGTATCACACCATTAAGTATTCTTGATCACTATTTAGGTGTGGATACTTCACAATTGAACGGTGGTGATAGCCGTCCGTTTACTTGGTATTTAGAGCTATTGGGTGATGTAGTTAAAGCCAACTTAAAAGCTGGTGCGAGTATCTTTGATGTTGTGAATCAGATCGTGACTGAGGGCTTAAACTTCGTTGGACAATTCATCAAAGGTGAAATATTTGATGATGGCTTCTCTTCACGTGATCAACTTGTAAATACATTGACTCAACTTGCTTACGCATATGCAGGTGATTTGGCCGGTTCTGTAGCAGTAGCGACAAACTTATTTAATCCTAACACCAACATTATTACCACTTACTCAGTTTTCGGACGTACCTTAAACGGTAAAGATGGTAATGACATCATTAAAGGCGGTGTCGGTAACGATACGCTTGTAGGTGGTAAAGGTGATGACTTGCTCTTTGGTGGTTGGGGCAATGACATTCTAAAAGGTGGTGAAGGCATCAATGTCCTCGTAGGTGGTCGTGGTGACGATACCTATTATGTACAATCAAAATATGACTTCGTACTTGAACACAACTATGAAGGTACAGACACTGTCATTAGTTCTGCAGATCAGTATCAATTAACCGAAAATATTGAAAACCTTACGCTGATCAATCCAATCAAAGAACTTTTGATTGCTGGATCAGAAATTCAACAAAGTGGTACGGGTAACCAATCTGACAACATTATCACAGGTAGCAAATTCGTAAATAACGAATTAAAAGGCCTCGCTGGAGATGACACCTTAATCGCAAACGGGGGTCTAATTAACATCTTAAATGGTGGTATTGGTAACGACAAATTGTATGGGGATCTTGGTAACGAGACATACTATTTTGATCAAGGCTTTGGAGTAGATACAATCTATGAAAAAGGTGGTCAAGATACCATTCAATTTGGTGCTGGTATCTCAATTGATGATTTACTCGTTCAAGACTCTGGGAATGATCGTATCATCAAACTTAAAGATTCTTCTGATCAAATCACTATTAAAGATTGGGCAAAAGGTGAAGCACATCAAGTTGAATCAATCGTATTTAAAGACGGTTCTACATTCAACTTACTGACTCTAGATCAAAACTTAAGTTACGTGTAATTCTTACCCGCAAAAAAATAGGTGCTTAAAGCACCTATTTTTTATCTTTTACCCATTGAGCGACGTGTACCACGTGGCGGCATCCATGTGCGATCAGCATAGCGCTGAGGCTTTGGACGTAGATCTTCGATTTCTTCATCAGCTTGCTTTGCGTCATTCACTTGCTTGATAGGAAATGGAAGATTCACTACAGGCTTCTTTTTGGGAGAATTTTCCGAACTCATTTGAGACTACTCATTTCAATCTAACGCTATTGTACGGAAATTTGTTTTTTTATGCGACCCACGCTGTTCAATGTGGATATGTATCATTGCATTAAAATTCGGTGAATTTCGTGATTTTTTGCTAATTTGCCTAGATATTGGACGACTAAAACATTCAATTTAAGCTAAGATAGTGTGCTTTTTATTTTTTAATCCCTATAAGAAGGAATACTGCCGTGGACGTACGTCTCTCTGATCGTGTCAATGCCATCAAACCGTCCCCAACGCTTGCTGTGACCAATAAAGCTGCAGAACTTAAAGCTGCTGGTAAAAACGTTATTGGTTTAGGTGCAGGTGAACCGGATTTCGATACACCACAACACATCAAAGATGCAGCAATTGCAGCGATTAACAACGGTTTCACTAAATACACCGCAGTTGACGGTACGCCAGGTCTTAAAAAAGCAATTATCGCTAAATTAAAACGTGATAATAACCTTGATTATGCTGCTAACCAGATTCTCGTTTCTTGTGGCGGTAAGCAATCATTCTTTAACCTTGCGCTTGCATTGTTAAATAAAGGCGATGAAGTAATCATCCCTGCTCCATTCTGGGTAAGCTATCCAGATATGGTGATCATCGCAGAAGGTGTGCCAGTTATTGTTAAATGTGGTGAAGAACAACGTTTCAAAATCACACCAGCACAATTAGAAGCTGCAATTACTGATAAAACTCGCCTAGTTGTTTTAAACAGCCCTTCTAACCCAACAGGTATGATTTATACCAAAGAAGAATTAGAAGCATTAGCTGAAGTTCTTCGTAAATATCCTGAAGTATATGTTGCTTCTGATGATATGTACGAACCAATTCGTTGGGACGACGAGTTTTATAACATTGCTACAGTTGCACCAGATCTTTACGATCGCGTAATCGTTCTCAACGGTGTATCTAAAGCATATGCAATGACAGGTTGGCGTATCGGCTATGCAGCAGGTCCTGTTAAATTAATCGGCGCAATGAAGAAAATTCAATCACAATCTACTTCTAACCCAACTTCAATTTCGCAAGTTGCGGCAGAAGCTGCATTGAATGGTCCTCAAGATGTACTTAAACCAATGATTGAAGCTTTCAAACGCCGTCATGATTTAGTTGTTAATGGCTTGAATGATATCAAAGGCATTACATGCTTACCTGCTGACGGTGCATTCTATGCTTATGCAAACATTCGTCCATTGATCCGTGCAAAAGGTTTAAAATCTTGCACAGAATTCTCTGCATGGTTATTGGAAGAAACTGGTGTTGCGGTTGTTCCTGGTGATGCATTCGGTTTAGGCGGTTATATGCGTATTTCATATGCAACAGCAGATGAAGTATTGGTTGATGCGCTTGCACGTATCAAAAAAGCAGCTGACTCAATCGAAGGCGTAGATGCAGCAATTGCTTCTATCACAGCTGAAAAATAATCTGATAAATTAATCAGATCAAAAACCCGCGATTTTCGCGGGTTTTTTTTGCTTAAATCTAAATCCCTTCATGCACCTACATAACCCAATACTCAACATAAAACCTTTTGGTTAATACGATCGTTCACTGAATCGAACAAAGTGTGCTTTTAGGATTGGATAAACGTCGGAGGATTTTTTAAAGCTATCCAAACATGATCCATCAGTGATCCAAATAGAATATCGAAAATATTGAAATTTAAACACTATTCATAGTATCGATAGCTCAATCTGAAACATCATATTTATCACTGAAAAATCCCATTTATAGATATGCTTTGCACCATCATATAGAAGATAAAACCGATCTAAGCAACCACAATATAGGATTTAATTAATAAAAAAAACTTCTAGAAACACCAATTCACCCTACTAAATTAAAGATAAAATAACACAAGCTAAGTTTGACTATGTTTTAAAGAAACAATTTATTCAACAATTTCAGATTTAACTTGTGAAAATTTGCCTAAACTGCAAGCTGTTTATTAAACAAGTGCTTTGAAGGACGAGAACAACTTAAGCATTCAACATAATATTTGAGTGGTGACTTTAATAAAATCTCGCTCACCGCATTCGACTCATTTACCCAAGCAAACGATTTATTCGTGCCAAGAATGGCATTCCCTTTTATGGAGTAGATATAGAGTTTATTTACGTTAGGTGTTAAGTCATTTGCTGCCAAATATTGTTCAAGCGTGCATGATTGATCGTAATCAACAGACCATTTTTCAGAAAACCACAGCTGTAATAGCTCACCCAAAACCAGATGATGTTTTTTAAAAGGAAATACATCAATTACCGCGCCCTCTACTTCAATGAAATAAGAACTAGGCGAATTTAAGATAGACAGGTAATTTTGTTTATAAAATTCAAGATTAGAAAAGATCTGAGAAATGGTAAGCGTATTCATTCGCTTTCTCCTATTTTAGCCATTTAGTGCTGGCAAGTTGGTATAAATCCACACTGCTTAAAACTCTGTTTCAAGCGCTCTGTTGTTAAATAAATCTAACAAGCTCATTCTAAATTGGCAAGTAAATTAAAAAAAAACATTTTATTTGAGCAAATAAACAACATGCGGCTCAAAAGTGACAATTGTATGGCAATTTACACTTGACCCAATCTTAAATCCCCTTATAATCGCATTCAGATTCTCCAATAGCTCAGTCGGTAGAGCGACGGACTGTTAATCCGCAGGTCCCTGGTTCGAGCCCAGGTTGGAGAGCCAAATACTAAAAAGCCCAAGCATTTAAGACTTGGGCTTTTTTTTATGCCAAAAAAATCCCCCATTTGGGAGGATTTTCTCAACCATATTTTAAGCTGCTTTTACTGGAACTCCACTGTGAAAACGGAAGGTTTCATCAGGTGTTAAGATGAGTTGCTTTTCAACTTCACGAATGTGCTCTATACGACTTTGAATATCCTCCTCAGGATCTTTCAATTTCGCAGTCTTAGCCACATCTAGAGCTAGAGCCAAATAATCCTCGTAATGGCGTGATTCAGATTTTAGTAAGTAGCGATAATAGCGCCCTAATTCCTCATCGACTCTAGGCGCTAATGCATAAAAACGTTCACATGAGCGTGCTTCCACAAACGCACCAATAATTAAAACATCAATCAACGCTTCTGGTTCATACGTTCGAATTTCTTTGCGTAAGCCACCCGCATAACGCCCAGCACTTAAACCAACCCATTGCTGCCCGCGCTTATTCATAAACTCTAAAACCTGCTCATAATGCAGCATTTCCTCACGCACTAATTGAGCGAGCTTGACTTGTAAATCTACAAAAAAGCTGTATCGAAACATGAGATTCATGGCTGTACTGGCTGCTTTCTTTTCACAGTTTGCATGATCTTGCATCAAAATATCAAGATTATTTACAGCCTCATCTAACCAAGCTTGTGGAGTTTCACAACCAAGGAAGCCTATGACAGGCTTCATTAATTCATCATAATCAATATTTGACATAGTACTCATCAATCTTATCGTGCAGCTTTAATTGCTACTTTCATATCTTGAACTGCTTGCGTAAGTCCTTTAAAAACAGCATCGGCAATCAGAGCATGTCCAATATTCAATTCGTGTATTTGAGGAATTGCTGCAATAGGAGCAACATTGTCAAGATTGAGTCCATGTCCAGCATTTACAACTAAGCCTTTAGCAGCAGCGTATTCTGCTCCACGGATAATACGTTGTAACTCTACCTGCTGTGCTTCTTCTGTTTCAGCATCTGCATAAGCACCTGTATGAATCTCAATAGTTGGCGCACCACAGGCAATTGCAGCATCAATTTGTTCAATATCAGCATCGATAAATAACGATACATCACATCCAATCGCTGCTAATTCCTGTGTAGCAGACTTAACAGCCTCAAAATTACCAACAACATCTAAGCCACCTTCGGTCGTGACTTCTTGACGCTTTTCAGGCACAAAACACACGTGATGCGGCTTTATTTCTTTAGCAAATGCCACCATCTCATCTGTCACTGCCATTTCAAGGTTCATGCGTGTTTTAAGTACAGGGCGCATGCGACGGACATCATCATCATGAATATGACGACGATCCTCACGTAAATGTAATGTAATGCCTTCAGCCCCTGCCTCTTCACAAATTAGTGCTGCCTGTACTGGATCCGGGTAGCGTGTGCCTCGAGCCTGTCTTAGAGTTGCAACATGATCAATGTTCACACCAAGCAATGCAGCCATAACATTTTCCTAATTTGATTTTGATTGAGCGTTTTGAATCCACAATTGACGACTTTTTAGTGGGCGATCACCCAATAATGAAGTAATCATTTGACGATATAATTTATTCAACAATTGTAACTGTTCAGCGTTGAAATCTGTACCATTTTCATAATTTATCATGCTGCGAATTTGCTCACCTGTCAGTGTAGCGGCACTTGAATACTGAACTGGTATGAAGCCTTCGTTTAATTGAAATTGATATTTTTGTGAAGTTAAAATTTCATTTTGGTGTGCATCTATCGAGTAATCAATCGCATAACCAAGCTCTTCTAGAAGTACGTATTCAAATTGACGAAGAATTTGCTTCAAGAATTCGTTAGGATTTGAATGTTGAGCTAATTTTTGTAAACTTTCTAATGTCTTGTGGTACTGTGCAAAAGTATCTGGCATTGCCTCTTCTAATGGACATAATCTCAATAAGATTTCATTTAAATAAAATCCTGAAAAGAATGCATCTCCATGAAAAAAAATAGGATGATTAACAATTTCTAATTTTGTGAAATTTTTTAATTCAGACTTACCTGTCGCTTGGAGTGCGATAGGCTGATATTGCGGTGGTGGAGGTTGTCTTAGTATGCCGTCAACTCGTCCATACTCTTCAGTGAATAAATGGACAATATGACTCCGCTCTCGATACTTTCGATGATGGATTAAGTATCCATGCAAAAGTTCATTTCGCATCGACTAATCTTATTATTTATCTTTCTTTGGTTCTTTTTCATCATCGTCATCACCATCGGGAATAACAGCCCCAACTACTGCTGCAGTACCTTTGACGACTCCTTTGGTGGTTTTATACGCAACTTTTACAGGAACTGTGACAACTTTATGAATGCAACCTTGTAAAACCAAAGCACATACAATTATCGCAACCATCTTCATCATCATCAGCTCCTATAACCGTTTAATCCTTAGATATCACTATACCCTAGGCTTTTTAATGCACGCTCATCATCAGACCAACCGCCTTTGACTTTAACCCAAAGGGTGAGCATGATCTTTTCTTCGAACATTTTTTCCATATCAGCACGTGCATCCATACCAATTTTTTTCAACTTTGATCCTTTTTCACCGATGACAATCGCTTTTTGCCCAGGGCGATCAACAAAAATCGTAGCATCAATATAGGTACAAGCAGGCTTCATACGACCAGTTTTCTCATTTAAAGTCGCTTCTTCTGTTTTAAACGATTCAATTTGAACCGTTAAATCATATGGAAGCTCTTCACCTAGTTGACGCATGATTTTTTCACGAATAATTTCAGAAGCTAAGAAGCGTTCAGAACGATCTGTGAGTTGATCTAGTGCATACAATGGTGGTTGAAACGGTAAGTATTTTTCGATCGTATCTCGAAGATGATCAAGGTTAGCGCCACGCAATGCCGATACCGGAACGATCTCAGCAAAATTCATTAATTTAGTACGTTCTTGAATTAGTGGTAATGCCTGATTTTTATTCTCAAATGTGTCCAATTTATTAATGACCAAGATGACAGGCATTTCGGCATTTTTGAGCTTCTCAAGGACTAATTCATCATTTTGAGTCCATTTGTCAGCGTCTACAACAAATAGTACAAGATTTACATCACGCAAGGCTGAATGAGCTGCACGATTCATCATTTTATTGATAGCACGGACTTCTTTCTTATGCATTCCAGGGGTGTCAACAAATACTGCCTGAGATTTCTCACGCGTATCAATACCCACAATCTTGTGTCGAGTTGTTTGAGGCTTACGAGACGTAATCGAAAGCTTCTGACCCAAAATATGGTTCATTAATGTAGATTTACCTACATTCGGACGACCTACAATTGCTACAAAGCCACTTTTGTAGTCTGAGGGAATTGTAGTACCTTGAGAACTAAAAAATTGATTGATTAAATCATTGCCGCTGTCTTGCGACTCGTGATCAGCATCGATGTGATCGGAATGAGTAGTCATGAAGACTTTTGCTCCAAAAATTTTAAAATTTCCGCCGCTACTGCTTGCTCAGCAAAACGACGACTTGAACCCTCACCCATACATTTTGGCAAGCCTTCAACCATACACTCCACTTTAAAATGTTGGTTTGGTGCATCACCCTGAATATCAACAACCTCATACACTGGGAGAGGTTTTTTACGAGCTTGAAGATACTCTTGTAAACGGGACTTAGGATCTTTCAATTGATCTGTTGGTTCAATATGATCTAAATAAGGTTCATACCATTTCAACACAATTGATTCTAACAACTTTAAATCTTGGCTATCAGTATAGATTGCACCAATAATCGCTTCGACTGTGTCAGCGAGTATCGACTCTCTATGATGACCACCAGATTTTAATTCACCAGTACTGAGTATTAAACTCTGACTAAGTTTCAAATCTGTTGCAATTTTGCCTAACGCTTCTTGTCGAACCAAAGTAGCTCGCATACGCGTCAGACGACCTTCGTTTTCATGTGGATAAGCATGATAAAGGTAATTGGCAATAATCATACCTAACAATGAATCGCCTAGAAACTCTAGGCGTTCATAGTTATGTTTATGGCTAACCGATCGGTGTGTCAATGCAAGTTGAAGTAATTCAATTTTCTTAAACTGATAACCGATGCGACTCAGTAAGCGAGAATCACTTACTTTGAACTGACCTTTGATCAAAACTTTTCTCGAATGTGAGGACTAAATCAATATTAAATAAGAATGGCTTTCTTACTTCATATTTCTTTGTCACTTGTAAACCTTGTTTAGATTTGACAGTCGCAATATCTTTAAACTCAATGTCACGGATATTGTTCATGCTAAATTTCTGCCCCATTGTTGAAGCAAACTGTTGTGGTGTTGTCGCCTTTGAGCTGATTGCAACTTGCTCTTCAATCAATTGATTGATTAGTCGGTCATCCCAATAAGGCTGCCACAATGCTACGAGCACTTTAAGTCCAAATGCCGCAACAATTACCCCTAATAAAATCGCTGTATACGATGCACCACGTTGAGTGTTACGCATTTTTTATTATCCATATATTTGAAGATTACTGAATTTGACCATTACGACTGAATGATGGCAATTTCAAACCAGCTTCTTTATGCATCCATACATAAATTGCTTGTCCTGTTAAATTTGCCTCAGGTACGAATCCCCAGATTCGACTATCAGCACTCTGATCACGGTTGTCACCCATGGCAAAGTAATATCCTTTCGGAACAGTTACTTCCCAGCTTTGACCATTTGTTCTTACAAAGCGATCATTCGCAGTGGCAACATAAGGAAGATCTTGTTTGGTTTGTGCATAATTAAAATGCGCAATAATCGGGTTTTGACCTTCCAAATTACGAACCAAATACTTATGATCACCTAAAGTTTCATAATGATAAATTGAATTTGGCGTGTCTGAAACATCTTTTTCACGATTAAATTCAGTCGATTCCGTTACAACTTTTTCACCATTGATGGTTAATTGATTATTCTCAAAAACGATATGATCACCAGGTAAACCAATAATACGCTTAATATAGCTAATTGATGGGTTTGGTGGATATCTAAATACCGCCACATCACCACGTTCAGGCTCATTGACATTCAACACTTTGGTGTTGCTAATCGGTAAACGAACACCATATTGATATTTGTTCACCAAGATATAATCACCTGTTTCCAATGCCGGAACCATGGATTCAGATGGAATATTATAAGGTTCAAAGAAGAATGAACGCAGCACTAACACAACTGCAAGTACAGGCCAAAAATCATATGCCCATGTAATAATGAAATTTTCATTCCCTTTTCCTTTGGTTGCTCTTTGTTTGAGCACCAATTTATCCAGCAACCACAATCCAAAAAAGATTAGGGTTGCAGGTACGAGAATGAGGTTAAAATCAAAATCCATGGGATATTCCTTGTTGTTATCGCTCTACTTTTAACACAGCTAAGAAAGCTTCTTGTGGGATTTCTACACTACCCACCTGCTTCATACGTTTCTTACCTTCTTTCTGTTTAGCGAGAAGTTTCTTCTTACGTGAAACGTCACCACCATAACATTTTGCCAATACGTTCTTACGCATTGCTTTTACTGTTGAACGCGCGATAATTTGAGCACCAATCGCAGCTTGAATCGCCACATCAAACATTTGACGAGGAATCAAATCTTTCATTTTTTCTACAAGTGCAATACCACGATGACGCGCATCTTGACGGTGACAAATCATTGCCAATGCATCAACTTTTTCACCATTGATCAAGACATCTACTTTTACAAGAGAAGAAGACTCAAAACGGATGAAGTTATAATCTAATGATGCAAAACCACGTGAACATGATTTCAATTTATCAAAGAAATCCATCACGACTTCAGCCATTGGTATCTCAAATGTAATGGCTACTTGGTTTGCCATAAACTTCATATCTTTTTGAACACCACGTCGCTCAACACACAACGTCATTACATTGCCAAGATATTCTTGTGGCACAAGGATATTACATTCTGCGATCGGCTCACGAAGGTCTTCTACAGTAGATCCATCTGGCATTTTTGATGGACTGTCGATATAAACTGTCTCACCACTCTTCATGACTGCTTCGTAGATTACAGTCGGTGCCGATGAAATCAGGTCTAGATCATATTCACGCTCTAAACGCTCTTGAACAATCTCCATGTGCAGCATACCCAAGAAACCGCAACGGAAACCAAATCCTAATGCATCTGAACTTTCAGGTTCAAAGAATAATGCTGAATCGTTAATTTGCAGTTTTTGTAATGCTTCACGGAAAGGTTCAAATTCACTCGAATCAATTGGGAATAAACCAGCATATACCTGTGGTTTAACTTTTTTGAATCCAGGTAAAGTTTCTACTTCTGGCGTTGTAGCAAGTGTAATCGTATCTCCAACTGGCGCACCAAAAATATCCTTGATACCAGCAATCACAAAGCCAACTTCACCTGCTTCTAAAATATCAGTTTCTGTATGTTTAGGATTAAAAATACCGACAGAGGTAATGATGTGCGTTTGACCTGTTGATTTCATCAACATTTTATCGCCTTTACGCACCCGACCTTGCTTAATACGAACTAAGGATACAACACCTAAATAGTTGTCAAACCATGAGTCAATAATTAAAGCTTGAAGCGGCGCTTCACGGTCACCCGTCGGAGCAGGAATGGTATTCACAAGTGTTTCTAAAACACCTTCGATTCCTAATCCAGTTTTAGCTGAACACGTAGGTGCTTCAGTTGCTTCAATTCCGATAATGTCTTCAATTTCTTGAATTACACGCTCCGGTTCAGCTTGAGGTAAATCAATTTTATTAAGTACTGGAAGAACCTCAAGACCTTGCTCAATAGCTGTATAACAGTTTGCAACTGACTGAGCTTCAACACCCTGAGCTGCGTCAACAACTAAAAGTGCACCTTCACAAGCAGCAAGCGATCGCGAAACCTCATATGAGAAGTCAACGTGCCCAGGTGTATCAATAAAGTTCAGTTGATATTCTTCGCCATTAGGGTGTGTATAATAAAGCGTCACAGATGCAGCTTTAATGGTAATCCCGCGCTCACGCTCAAGCTCCATTGAGTCTAGAACTTGCGCTTGCATTTCGCGATCTTGCAAACCACCACAGGTCTGAATAAAACGGTCAGCTAAAGT
The DNA here is from genome assembly GCF_056779975.1 of Acinetobacter sp. ANC_7511. Classification (NCBI taxonomy): domain Bacteria; kingdom Pseudomonadati; phylum Pseudomonadota; class Gammaproteobacteria; order Moraxellales; family Moraxellaceae; genus Acinetobacter; species Acinetobacter sp. ANC_7511. Next base: position 134,424 of record NZ_JBWYIY010000004.1, on the reverse strand, counting down.
TGACTTCCCGTGATCAATGTGAGCAATGATCGAAAAGTTACGTATATTTTTGATATTTACGGATTTTTTAGCTTGCGCCATGGGTTACCTTGAACAATAAATTGCGCTATGCATGAAATAAAAACTACATAGCAAAAGCTGTTTAACAAATTGCGGACGATTATAGCAGATGGATTTTTCAAAGTATTCATAATAATGAATACCATGTGGTGAAATATTTAATTCGTCCGACTCAAGCAATTCTTTAGTTAACGGGTAAAGAATAATCTTGAGTGAAATCCAAAGGATTTAATACCTCAGAAATAGGCTGATAAGCTTGAGTAAATGTTGGCGATAATCGTTTAGGTCTGCCTGTCGCAATCTCTACACAGGCCCATTTGGTATTTCCCACAAATAATAATGATTGGTCTGAAGGTCTAAAAAAAGCGTACTGACGGAATGAATACATCGCATTCAAATCATTAAGCCAAGTTCTTAAAATAATTTCATCATTTTCAAAACACGCCTTTCTGTAATTCATGTGATGCTCAACTGCAACCATGGCATGTTTGAGTTCTAGATATTGCTCAACCCCAAAACCCAGTTGTTCGATATGTGCTGTTGCAACATCTTGCATCCATTTTACATACACCACATTATTCACATGACCTAAAATATCAATGTCTTGTGCTGTTGCTTTTATTTTAAGGTCAAAGATTGTACTCACTGTATTCCCTTGTATTGCGTATTCATCATCAACATTCGGAAAGAGTTTAATATAATTTTAGGGTTAAATAAAAAAGACCTTGCTGTCGCAAGGCCTTTTATTCAATTTATGTTTATTTGATTCTTAATCCGATCATGGCATTTCGCCCTTCACGGATGATACCCACTCGTGCAACTGTATTTGTTTTAAGATTAGCCACCGCTTCCACAAAATCTTGTGTTGTACTTACATTCTTACCATTAATCGAGGTGATCACATCACCAGCCATAATACGAGATTGTGCCGCCAAACCTCCGCGTACAACCTCTTGAATGTAGACACCACCTTTAACACCAAGGCGTGTTTTTTCAACAGGTGCAAGTTCGCGTATCGCAACACCTAATGTAGGTCCGCGTTTTTTAGCTTCACTTACATTTTGGGCTTGTGCAGGTGTTTCATCTGGTGCTGATGCAAGTGTTGCTGAAATCGTACGTACACGTTCATCGCGCAAGATTTCTAACTGAATTTTTTGATTTGGCTGTGTTCTATTTAAGTAATTTAATAGCTCACTCGTTCTTGAAATTGCAGTTCCGTTGTATTTCAAAATAATATCATTTTGCTTTAAGCCAGCGCGCTCTGCTGGGGAATTTGGCGCAATTTCTGTGATTAAAGCACCTTCAGGTTTTGGTAATTTATAAGCTTCTGCGAGGTTACGATCAATCTCTTGTAATTGAACACCAAGATATGAGCGACTGACTTTACCATTTTTCTTTAATTGATCCGCCACATCCATCGCTACATCGATTGGAATGGAGAATGACAATCCCATATATCCGCCAGTACCACTGAAAATACGAGAATTCACACCAATCACTTGACCTTGTTGATTAAACAATGGTCCCCCAGAGTTACCAGGGTTTAATGCGACATCAGTTTGAATAAACGGAACTGATGTTTCACCCAACATATTTCTTGATTTGGCACTGACAATCCCCGCAGATGCCGAGTACTCAAAACCAAACGGTGAGCCAATGGCAAGAACAGGTTCTCCAACTCTTAATTGGTCGATATTCCCAGTCGAAAGTGCTGGGTAGTTCGTACCTTCAACTTTCAGTAATGCCACATCAGTACGTTCATCACTACCAATAACTTTGGCATCAATCTCGCGACGATCATTTAACATGATGGTGATTTGTGAAGCATTTTCTACAACATGATGGTTGGTAATCAGGTAACCATCACGGCTAATAAAAAATGCACTCCCAAAACCCGTTTTCTCTTGAGGAGCTTGGCGCTGCGGAATAATAATTTGATTGCCGAAGAATCGTTTCAGTAGTTCAGGTACTTGTTGTTGAAGAATTTCTTCTTGTGTCATTTTCTTAACAACATTCACGCTGACGACACCCGGACTTACTCGCTCTACAAGATTTGAAAAGTCAACAGTAGCCGCCGCTTGAGTTTGTACTGCCGCAGTAAAGACTGCAGCAAAAAGTCCTGATGCTATAACGCGATTTTTCATGTTAAGTGAACTCTCATTTATGATTCTTGGATAAAATAATTTTTAGCACAATCAAAATTCGCTGTGCGTAAATAAATGTTTCTATATTAATAGAAAACAATACTTTACTTAAAATATGATTAAAAACTAATAGTTCAAGTGCATAAAAAAAAAATTGATCAATCAAACTCTTGAATTTTGCTTTGAAAAAGAGCCATATTAACGCACTTTTAAAATTCAGTTTGCGAATGGAAATGCCGAAAAATACAAGTACGCATCAATTTGATGTGATTATTGTGGGCAGTGGCGGTGCGGGTTTAAGTCTAGCACTCTCATTACCTGATCATTTTAATATCGCAGTGTTAGCAAAATCTCATTTGAAAGATGCCAGCACGTATTATGCACAAGGCGGCGTTGCAGCTGTTCTTGATGAGGCTGATTCTATTCAACAACATATTGATGACACGCTCATTGCAGGTGCTTATCTCTGTGAAAAACAAGCTGTTCAACACACGGTTGAAGGAGGAAAACCCTCTGTTGATTTTTTACTGAAACAAGGTGTTAAATTCACACTAGATGATGAAGATAACTTGCATCTCACACGTGAAGGTGGGCATTCTCAGCGCCGCATTATTCATTCCGCAGATGCAACAGGGAAAGCAATTTCAACCACTTTAGTTGAACGGGCACAAGAAAAAAACAATATTCACATCTTTGAAAATTACATTGCGATTGACCTCATTACAGCGCATAAGCTGGGGCATTTGAATCAGGAAAATCGTGCTTTAGGCTTATATGCTTTAGATGAGCAAACCGAGCAAGTGCATACTTTCTTAGCACCATTTACTGCACTGGCATGTGGCGGTGCCATGAAAGCATATTTATATACCTCTAACCCTGATATCGCTACAGGCGATGGTATTGCAATGGCATATCGTGCTGGATGCCGCGTCGCCAATATGGAATTTAATCAATTCCACCCAACCTGTTTATATCACCCTCAAGCACGTTCCTTCTTAATTACTGAAGCAATGCGTGGTGAAGGCGCTTATCTTCGTTTACCTGACGGCGAACGCTTCATGCTTCGTTTCGATGAACGTGCAGAGTTAGCACCACGTGATATTGTAGCTCGAGCTATCGACTACGAAATTAAAAGATTGGGTATACGACATGTATGGCTAGATATTACCCACAAAACCCCTGAGTTCATTAAAGAGCACTTCCCCACTTTGTATGCTCGCCTACTCGAGCTGGGTATTGATATTACCAAAGATATGATCCCAGTTGTGCCAGCAGCGCACTACACCTGTGGTGGTGTCGTAGTCGATGAACATAGTCAAACGGACATTCAAGGTCTATATGCGATTGGTGAGACGTCTTATACAGGTTTACACGGCGCTAACCGTATGGCAAGTAACTCACTTTTAGAATGTTTTGTATATGGCATGAGTGCAGCAAAGCATATTCAAGATCAACATCAAAATATTATAGATCACTATGAAGTCCCTGAATGGGATGCTTCTCAAGTCATGAATCCTGATGAAGACGTTGTCATTTTACAAAACTGGGATGAGTTACGTCAGACCATGTGGAACTATGTAGGTATTGTACGAACGACCAAACGTTTAGAACGTGCATTACACCGCGTTGAAATGCTGAAACATGAAATCACCGAATATTATCAAGATTATCATGTCAGTAAAAATCTAATTGAGCTTCGTAACCTTGTACTCGTTTCTGAGATGATTATACGTTGTGCGATGCAAAGAAAAGAATCACGCGGATTACATTACACTTTGGACTATCCTGAGCCTTCGCAAGAATTACGAAAAACCGTACTCACCCCACCAAATTTTGAAGTGGAAACACCTTTAGTTGAGGTTTAAGTTCAAAATAAAAAAAGCGAGTTCATACTCGCTTTTTTATGCCCTTTTGGGAGGAATTGAGTAAGTCCCAGTAACGTGAGCTATCGGCTCATCATCCCCAATAGAGTACAAGTAAACCTCTCCGACAACTAGAGTTTTGCCAACTTTCATTAATTTACAAACACCCTTGATGTCACAACCACCTTTCGGTTTTTTAAGAAAGTTTATATTCATATTGGTCGTCACTGTAAGACCTACAATACCAATTTCTCCCAGTATTGCGATATACAATCCATAATCGGCTGCTGTCATCATAGTCGGACCTGAAACTGTCCCTCCAGGTCTTAAATCATTTTCATCAACATGATAAATGACTGTAGCACCACGTGGCTCTACTGACACTATTTCACATTTTTGGAGACTTTGTGGAAATTCGGTTTGTAGGAATTTGAATATTTCTTCTTTATTACTGATCATATTGAGTCTAATCGTTTTTCCATAAACAATGACTCAATATAAATCATATTTGCTTTTTTAATTAGCACTTATGCTCAGCTTTCCATGAACTAATTCGTTCAATTGCATCATTAAATACTTGCTCAGGACTTTGTGTTGCATCAATACGCTTAACACGATTCGGCTCTAACTGATGCAATTCAGCAAATCCTGCACGTACTTTTTCAAAAAAAGCTGCTTTTTCTTGTTCAAACCGATCCAATGCTCCACGCGCTCGTGCTCGTTGCATTCCGAGTTCAGTCGGAGCATCCAACCAAAATGTCAGGTCAGGCATTTTTAGAACAAAGTTTTGGTTTAAAAGCGCTAATTTTTCACGGCTTAACCCACGACCTGCACACTGATACGCGAAACTGCTATCACAAAAACGGTCGCATAACACGATCGAACTATTTTCAAGTGCAGGCATTATAACTTGTTGCAGATGTTGCGCTCGAGCTGCGTACATTAATAATAGTTCAGTATCATTACTCATTCTTTCTTCATGATTCACTGTCAGAAGTACGGAACGAATTTGCTCAGCGAGCGGAGTACCACCTGGTTCACGAGTTAGAACAACTTGCTTTGATTGCTCAAGGAAGTAGTCACGAATTTTATGAATCAATGTCGTTTTACCAACACCTTCTGTGCCTTCAAAGCTAATAAACACGTCTATTTTACCCCTTACTTTTTAGATCGAATCACAGCAAGATATTCTTGAACAGCGCGATTATGGTCATCTAGATTGGTACTGAATTTGTGACCTCCATTTCCAGTCGCCACAAAATAAATATAGTCAGAATGATCTGGATGCATTGCCGCTTCGATCGCTTTATCACTTGGTAATGCGATCGGTGTTGGTGGCAATCCGTAATTCGTATAAGTGTTATATGGTGTTGGCGTTCTTAAATCTTTACGGGTAATGTTACCCGTATATTGATCGCCCATACCGTAAATCACGGTTGGATCAGTTTGTAAACGCATACCAATTTTTAATCGACGAACGAATACGCCCGAGACTTTATCTAACTCATGATCAACATTGGTTTCTTTCTCAATGATTGATGCCATGATGAGCGCTTCATATTTATTTTTATACGGCAAATCAGAAGCTCGATTTTCCCAGGCTTTATCTAGCGCCTTCATCTGGTGTTGATACAAATCAGTTAAAATTTTACGATCTGTTTCACCCTTTGCAAAAAAATAAGTATTTGGCGCAAACAATCCTTCTGGATGTGAAAATGGAATATTCAATTCCTTTAATATTTCTGCATCGCTCAAATGAACCAGCTCTTTCGTCACCAATTCATCATTCTTAAGTGCATTTTTTAACTGCTTAAATGTTGTACCCTCAATGACCAAAATTCGATTCAATTGTGCATTTTCAGAATTTGAAATCATGTCTAGAACTTGACGGACACTCATTCCCGCTTTGACCTCATAGACTCCAGCTTTCATGCTGTCATGAATCATGAATCGTTGATAAATCTTTAAAATAATGGGAAATGAAACTTGTTTATTTTGAGCTAAACGATCAATAAATTGTGAGTAAGTATCACCATGATTAATCGCGAGCATTTGCTTTTTACCCTCTACAGGATAATCCTTCCATAGACTTGCAGATAGAATCATGGATGCAAGCAACATTAGGCCTGCAATAATGAATAAAAGCGCTTTAGGTTTAAAGGATGTCTTGCTGTTCTTTTTCTTTGTTGATTTCTGAGGAGAGGACATAAGCTTTAAATCTGATTAAGTTGAAGGTGGTGAAAAAGATCAATACACGCTTGTGTATCTAATCGACGATCATCAAGGCAAGAGGCGATTTTCATTGGGTGGAGCGCATTACAATAAAATACACTTTGAATGTGAAGAAGTTCATTCAAATCAATTACTCTTTTTTGGAACGTTATACCATAATGATTCATACGCTCCAAAATTTCAGCACGCATCACCCCATGAACGCCATTATAACGAAGTTCAGGACAAATCCACGTATCATTCAATCGTATAAAGCAGTTACTGCTGATTCCTTCAACAATATAGCCTTGAACATCTGTAACTAAAGCTTCTTGAAAACCCTTCTCATCGGCTTCCTGCTTTAGTAACACTTGTTCTAACCGATTCAGTGATTTAATTCCCACCAATTGTGGCATGGTTAAACCCATTACTCGCTCAAGTAACCCACTCACAATGACTTCATAGTGATGATCAGTCACGTTTTGCGGATAATAATACAACCAAAGATCTGCTGAATGATGAGGTAAACTGTATCCTCGTTGCCCCTCGCCTCGACTCAGTACAATTTTAATCGTCCCGTTTAATTGCTCATATTCTTGCTGTAAATACTGGATAGACTCAGCAATATAGTCAAGATTAGCTTGAAGTGACAATCGCTCAATGGCGGTATTCAATCTTTTTAAATGACGTTCAAATAATTCAATTTTATTATTTCGAATTCTTGCCGTGGTAAAACAGCCATCCCCATAATGGAAGCCACGATCCAAAATAGTTATTGCATCCATTGGCTTGGCATTTTTTAAACAGATCATTTCAAGCAACCTCATTCCTTTCTCATAGTGTAAAAAGTCACTCACAAAATGAATAGCTGTTTTGATCATAACTTTTTCATTTCTTCTTATTTTTTTATTTTAAAAAATTTCCCTATGCTCAAATCATCAAAAAACGACAAACACATAGGAATAATGATGCGTTCTTTTAAAATTGGGGTCTTTTCAGCTTTACTTTCAGTCACTTCTGTTTCCACACTCGCAAAAGATTTTTTAAATGTTTCATATGATCCAACTCGCGAACTTTATGACAACTTTAATAAAGAGTTTGGAGCATATTGGAAAAAGCAGACTGGTCAAGAATTGAATTTTAAACAATCTCATGGTGGATCTGGTAAACAAGCGCGTGCGGTCATTGATGGCCTAGATGCAGACGTCGTGACTCTCGCACTCGCAGCAGATATTGATGCGATTGCTGAAAAAACCAATTTATTACCAAAAGACTGGCAGAAAAAATTCCCACAGAACTCTACACCCTATACCTCAACCATCGTGTTTTTAGTCAAAAAAGGCAATCCCAAAGGGATCAAAGACTGGGGAGACTTGATTAAAAATGATGTTGGAATTATTACGCCAAACCCTAAGACATCAGGTGGTGCGCGTTGGAATTACTTAGCAGCATGGGCTTGGGCAAAACACCAACCCGGCGGTAACGATGCTAAAGCACAAGAATTTGTACGAAAAATTTATAAAAATACTAAAGTGCTAGACTCTGGTGCACGTGGTGCAACAACAACTTTTGCAGAGCGTGGCATTGGAGATGTACTCCTGGCTTGGGAGAATGAAGCACATTTAGCTCTTCGTGAACAACCTGGAAAATTTGAAATCATTACACCAACACTTTCCATTCTTGCTGAGCCCCCTGTAGCAATTGTTGAGAAAAATGCGCAAAAAGATGGCAACCTCAATGTAGCAAAAGCCTATTTGAATTATCTGTATTCTCCAGCTGGTCAAACCATTGCTGCCAAAAACTTTTATCGACCACGAAATGCAACGGTACTTTCAAAATATCAATCCGTGTTTAAACCTTTAAAATTAGTCACGATTGATAAAGAGTTTGGAGGTTGGACAAAAGTCCAAAAACAACATTTTGATAATGGCGGGATATTCGATCAAATTGTCAAAGCAAACAGTAATAAATAAATTAAGATTTAAGCATTAACTTATCGCTTGCCGATCATATTCATGATCGGCATTTTTTTAACAACACATCTAAATCTTTTTTTTTCATATAAAATTCATTTTTTATTATTTTTTATGCATAAAGATTAGATTTATTCTAGCGCCATGTAACAGAATATTTTCTTTTGAGGTTGCCATGCGCTTTTCAGCTAAATTAAAACTTGGGGTTCTCGCAGCTTTTGTTTCAGCTGCTTCGCTTAGCGCTTCCGCTAAAGATTTATTAAACGTCTCTTACGATCCTACTCGTGAATTCTACGTAGAAGTAAATAAAGAATTTGGTGCGTATTGGAAATCTCGGACTGGGCAAAACGTCAAATTTCGTCAGTCACATGGCGGTTCAGGTAAACAAGCGCGTGCAGTCATTGATGGTTTAAATGCAGATGTCGTGACTCTCGCACTGGCAGCTGACATTGATGCGATTGCTGAAAAAACCAATTTATTACCAAAAGACTGGCAGAAAAAATTCCCACAGAACTCTACACCCTATACCTCAACCATCGTGTTTTTAGTCAAAAAAGGCAATCCAAAAAATATTAAAGACTGGGGTGATTTAGTAAAACCGGGTGTGGACATTATTACACCAAACCCTAAGACGTCAGGTGGCGCACGTTGGAATTATTTAGCGGCTTGGGCATGGGCCAAACACCAACCAGGTGGAAATGACGCCAAAGCACAACAATTTGTTCAGCAAATTTATAAACAAACCAAGGTCTTAGATTCTGGCGCTCGTGGCTCAACTACAACTTTTGCTGAACGCGGTATTGGCGATGTTTTGCTTGCTTGGGAAAATGAAGCTCATTTAGCACTGCGTGAACAACCCGGTAAATTTGAAATCGTGACGCCAACACTTTCTATACTTGCTGAACCACCTGTAGCAATCGTTGAAAAAAATGCAGAAAAATCAGGCAATAAATATTTGGCGCAAGGTTATTTGAATTTCCTTTACTCACCTAAGGGACAACATATTGCCGCGAAGAATTTCTATCGTCCGCGTAATCAAGCTGTATTAAAACAATATTCATCAACATTTAAGCCACTGAAATTGGTCACAATTGATCAAGAGTTTGGTGGCTGGGCGAAAGTACAAAAAGCTCATTTTGAGAATAATGGTATTTTTGACCAAATTACCAAAGCAAATAACACAAAAAAATAACCAATGGAGCATGACATGATACATACACTCATTGTACCCGGCGTCGGCGGAAGTGATGAAAATCATTGGCAATCATGGTTGCAACGTCAAGTCATGCCATGCTCACGTGTTCAACTAGATGATTGGAACTTTCCTTTACTCTCAGATTGGATCCATCGTTTTGTAGAAAAAATTTCGCAGATAGATGCACCCGTACAGATTGTTGCACATAGTTTTGGCTGTTTAACGTCTGTCGCTGCTCTGCATCAGCACCCAGAAATAGCACAGAAAGTTAAACAACTGGTTTTAGTTGCACCAGCCAATCCAAGTCGTTTTGGTGAGAATGGTTTTGCTCGTTTGAGTTTGACTGATTATAGTTTTTACTTTCATCAAATTAAGATTAGCGTTCCCACAAAAATGCTCATCAGTGAAAATGATCCGTGGTTAGGTTTTGAGGATGCAAAAAAACTAGCAAAATCATGGGGTGTAAAACCGATTAACTTAGGTCAAGTTGGTCATATTAATGTTGATTCAGGATTTGGACCATTTCCAGAGATCTTCGATTTTTTGATTCATGATAAGCTGTCGAACTATATCAATAGTATTGATAATGGCAAGTTGTATTACAAATTTGCAATTTAAAGTTCGCCACTTATTCTTGATAAATTTTTTAATTCAATTGCTTATTGATTTCGGTAAGCTTTTTCTCTCATTTGAGGAGTAGTCATGTCGCAGCGATCCCGAGTGCTGCCAGGATTTGGTCTATCTCTAGGCTTTACCCTAGCGTATTTATCTTTAATTGTGCTCATACCCTTGTCGGCTGTTTTTATTAAGTCTTTAGGTATTGGCTGGGAAGGTTTATGGGAGATTTTAAGCTCTGAGCGTATCTTAAAATCATTACAACTAAGTTTCAGTGCTGCACTTATTGCTGCCTTCATTAATGTGGTATTTGGCTTATTACTTGCTTGGTGTCTCGTGCGCTATAGTTTCCCTGGTAAACGAATTGTTGATGCATTGGTTGATTTACCCTTTGCGTTACCAACAGCTGTTGCTGGGATTGCATTAACATCTTTATATGCTCCGACAGGCTGGATTGGTCAATATCTTGAACCCTTAGGAATTAAAGTTGCTTATAGTCCTATTGGGATTACATTAGCCCTGATATTTATTGGCTTACCTTTTGTGGTTCGTACAGTACAACCTGTACTGAGTGACTTAGAGACTGAACTTGAAGAAGCAGCGTCAGCATTGGGTGCGAATCGACTGCAAATTGTAACCAAAGTGATTTTACCGATTCTTTTCCCTGCATTAATCACAGGATTTGCTCTCGCATTTGCCCGTGGCGTGGGTGAATATGGTTCGGTCATCTTTATCGCAGGTAACCAACCCTTCGAAACTGAAATTGCGCCATTAATGATTATTTCTCGATTGGAAGAATATGACTATGCAGGTGCAACGACGATCGCCGTTGTCATGCTCCTTATTTCATTCGCTATCTTGTTCTTGATTAACTTGTTACAAGCATGGGCGAGTCGTCGTACAGGGAGAACTGCACAATGAGTTTGAATACAAATAGCAATGCTCTAGCTGAAAAATTGCAATCTCGTGATGCGACGCGAGAACCGACTTGGGTTCGTTATACACTCATTGTCGTTGCCATGATTTTCTTCCTCAGTTGCTTAATCCTGCCTTTGATTTTAGTTTTTGTTGAAGCATTCAAACAGGGTATCGGCGTTTATGCGCAAGCTTTAGTTCATCCAGACACGTTGTCAGCTGTAAAGCTCACCTTACTAACAGCTGCAATTGCTGTACCGCTCAACGTAGTATTTGGTGTAGCGGCGGCTTGGTCTGTTGCGAAATTTAATTTCCGTGGTAAATCCATATTAACCACGATTATTGATATGCCTTTCTCAGTATCACCTGTAATCGCAGGTTTGATGTTGGTATTGATGTTTGGTACTCAAGGTTGGTTCGGCGGATGGCTGATGGATAACGACATTAAGATTCTATATGCCGTTCCAGCAATTGTACTAGCAACCATCTTTATTACAGTTCCTTTTGTGGCGCGTGAGCTCATTCCACTGATGGAAGCTCAAGGTACAGAAGAAGAGGAAGCGGCAATCGTTTTGGGTGCTTCAGGCTGGCAAACTTTTTGGAAAATCACGATTCCAAATATTAAATGGGGCTTGATATACGGGGTTATTCTTTGTAACGCACGTGCAATGGGTGAATTCGGGGCAGTCTCTGTAGTATCGGGTCATATTCGTGGAGAGACCAATACATTGCCACTGCATGTAGAGATTCTCTACAACGAATATACCTTTAGTGCAGCATTTGCTGTTTCATCCCTCTTGGCTTTATTGGCGATTGTGACATTGATTCTTAAAACATGGGTCGAAATTCGCCAAGAGAAATTAAGCAAACGTAATGAAGATTCTACAGTTTAAAGGAAGTATCCGATGAGTATTCAAGTTAAAAATATTGAAAAACACTTTGGTGCTTTCCATGCACTAAATAATATCTCCCTAGATTTTCCTGATGGTCAACTCGTTGCATTGTTAGGACCTTCAGGCTGCGGTAAAACGACTTTACTTCGCATTATTGCTGGTCTTGAATCTGCTGACAGCGGTCAAGTGATCCTTGAAGGTCAAGACTCAACGAATGTTCATGTTCGCGAACGTCAAGTCGGCTTCGTATTCCAACACTATGCTTTATTCCGTCATATGACAGTATTTGACAATATTGCTTTTGGTTTACGTGTTCGTCCACGTTCAACACGCCCTTCAGAATCTGAAATCAAAAAACGAGTTACACGACTACTGGATTTAGTTCAATTAGGATTCTTAGCAGATCGTTATCCAGCACAATTGTCTGGTGGACAGCGTCAACGTATTGCACTTGCACGTGCGCTTGCAGTTGAACCTCGTGTACTACTTCTGGATGAGCCATTTGGCGCACTTGATGCAAAAGTTCGTAAAGAGTTACGTCGCTGGCTGAGAACTTTACATGATGAACTCCACATCACCTCGATTTTTGTAACTCACGATCAAGAAGAAGCGCTTGAAGTTGCAGATCAAATCATTGTAATGAATAAAGGTAATGTTGAACAAATTGGCTCACCTCGTGAAGTTTATGAAAAACCAGCAACGCCTTTTGTATTTGACTTCTTAGGTCAAGCCAATAAGTTCGAAGGTCATAATCAAGCGGGAATCGTACAGATCGGAAATGATCGCATTCAACTGCCTTTAGCTAAAGATGCACCTGAAGGTAAAGTGATTGCCTTCATTCGACCAGATGAGTTCCAAATTCATGCTCAACCTACAGACAATGCAATTCAAGCAACGTTCTTACGTGAAGTTTGGATTGCAGGAAAAGTGGTTGCCGAACTTCAAGGTCAAGATGGCAATCTCATTGAAATTCTACTCACTCCAGATGAAGCTAAACTGCATCAATTCCGCCCAAATCAATCGGTTTGGTTAACGACTAATACATTGCACTTATTTGCACAAGAAAACGCATAAAAATGTGTAGATGGGGCTTTTATATAGCCCCATCATTTTAAAGGTAACAAAGACTATGAACTTTCAACAATTAAGAATTATTCGAGAAACCGTCAGACAAAATTTTAATTTAACGGAAGCTTCCGCTGCCCTTTACACGTCTCAATCAGGCGTAAGTAAGCATATTAAAGATTTAGAAGATGAATTAGGTGTTCAACTATTTATCCGAAAAGGTAAACGCTTATTAGGGTTAACTGAACCTGGTCAAGCTTTGCTCGGTATCGTAGAGCGCATGCTGGTCGATGCAGACAATATTAAAAGATTAGCCGATGATTTTAATCGTGTAGATGAAGGTACATTAACCATCGCAACCACTCATACTCAAGCGCGATATGTATTACCACCAATTGTAAATTCATTCAAAAAATTATTTCCGAAAGTTCATTTGATTTTGCAACAAGCAAGCCCAACTGAAATCACTGAAATGTTACTTTTAGGCGATGCTGATATTGGTATTGCTACTGAGAATCTGACTACTGAAGAAAATTTAGCAAGTGTTCCTTTTTATAACTGGAAACACAGTATTATTACGCCTCAAGGTCATCCACTTACTCAAATAGCATCACGAGAGATTAGCTTAGAACATTTGGCAGAGTATCCGATTATTACCTATCACGGTGGTTTTACGGGACGTTCAAAGATTGATAAAGCTTTTGAAGACTCAGGACTTGATGTTGATTTAGTGATGTCTGCACTTGATGCTGATGTAATCAAAACTTATGTGGAATTAGGTATGGGTGTTGGGATTGTCAACGATGTAGCCTACGATACAGAACGAGATCATCGCTTAAAACAAATTGATACTGATTTATTCGGGGTGAATACCACTTGGATTGCTGTACGTAAAGGTCATTTGTTACGTGGATATGGTTACGAGTTTATTTCGCTATGTGCACCTAGTGCTGATATCAAAGCGTTAAAGCGTGTGGCTTATCCTGAAGATTAACAAGCTACAAATAATAAAGGCGCCTATAGCGCCTTTATTATTTGCATTAACTTGCATAAAAAAACGAGCCGAAGCTCGTTTTTTTAATTGGATCTTACCAGTGGAAGCTCACACCCACTTTACCAACTGGAAGCCATTCGTATTTGTCATCATTACGGATTTTATCTTCTTCGGCTGCAATAGATTGCTCAATTGTTGGAGCTCCAGCCGCACCAGTCAAATTACCATACGAGGTTAAGTTAACAGATGGATTACCAGTATAGAAGGCACCAACTTCACCAAACACACCGAAGTTTTTGTTGATTTTAGGAGCAAAACCAAAACCTACATATGGAGCAATTTCATTATCATAAGATAATTTACCATTCACACCACCGTTACCAACGTAAGCAACATTGTTAACCTCGATTGAGCCCTGTGCATTTTTATTACGTTTATCTAGATCGTATTTTGTATCAACATAACCCACACCCGCTGCCATATATAAGCCTTGAGCCCATGGATTTTCGCTCGCACCCCAAGGACGAATTTCAGCGTTTAAATAAGCTACATTATTATCCATTTCAGCATCATACTTAGTACCGTTGATTGATAAATCATCAGACCAAGAGATATCACCACCGTTGTAACCTAAAGCAAGACCAACGTATGGGTTAGCAGTCCAAAGTAATGCACCACCGTAACCAGTTGTACCAACTTCAGCACGAACACCAGTAGGGATTAATTGATTAGCTTCAAATACATTACCTGTACGTACTACTTGAGTGTCCGCCATAGCGAAGCCTGAAACAGATAATGCTGTTGTAACAGCGAGTAATTTTAACACTTTCATTTTTTTCTCCTCAAAGAAATGAGTTGTTCTTTAATCATTAATGTGTTCGACTCGGAAGCATCTTAATGGAGATTTCAAAGCTGGTTAATATTCAAATTGATGCTTTTTTGTTATTTTTTGATACAATTTTGATTTAGTTGTTGTTTTATAAATAATTTGCACTTAAGTCTTTTATTAACTTTTATTAACATACTTATAAAGAATAGTCATTATTGTCGGACATTTTTTCAGGATTAATTGTAATTTTTATAATCAATTTAGTGTAAAATCTTGGAAATTTTTTTTGGAAGAGAAGATTATGTCTCAGCTTTCGTCAATCATCGAACAAGCGTTTGAAGATCGTGCAAACTTCACAGCTACAGATTGCCCTGCTGAAATCCGCCAAGCAGTCGAGGAAGCAATTGCTGGCTTAGATAATGGTTCATTACGTGTTGCTGAAAAGATTAATGGTGAATGGGTTGTTCATCAATGGTTAAAAAAAGCTGTTCTATTGTCATTCAAACTCAATGATAATAAACCAATCGAATCATGCGATCTCCAATTCTATGACAAAGTAGACACTAAATTTACAGGTTGGACTGAAGAGCAATTTAAAGCAGCTGGTGTACGTGTTGTACCGCCTGCAGTTGCACGCAAAGGTTCTTATCAAGCTAAGAATGTTGTGCTTATGCCATCTTATGTCAATATTGGAGCTTATGTTGACGAAGGTACAATGGTTGATACATGGGCGACTGTAGGTTCATGTGCGCAAATTGGTAAAAATGTTCACCTTTCTGGTGGGGTTGGGATTGGCGGTGTACTCGAACCTCTTCAAGCGAACCCTACGATCATCGAAGACAATTGTTTTATCGGTGCACGTTCTGAAATCGTTGAAGGTGTAATCGTTGAAGAAGGTTCAGTGATTTCAATGGGTGTTTACATTGGTCAATCAACTAAGATTTATGACCGTGAAACAGGTGAAATTCACTACGGTCGTGTTCCAGCTGGTTCAGTGGTAGTTTCTGGTAGCCTTCCTTCTAAATGCGGTAAATACAGCTTGTATGCTGCAATTATCGTGAAAAAAGTCGATGCTCAGACTCGTGCTAAAACAAGTTTGAACGACTTATTACGCGCTGACTAATTTTTTTATACTTTATAGTATTTGGAGTTACACTCCCCATCTCTACGGTTAGTAATAATCGTAGAGATTTTTCTTTTATATAATCTCTATTTTAGTTTGGTTTTGTCGATATGAGTAATTTGCGATCTTCCGCTATTCCTGTTTCTGATCCGTCTGCGGGGTTACGTATTACGGAGATCTTCTATTCATTACAAGGTGAAGCCAACACTTCAGGCTTACCTACAGTGTTTATACGCTTAACAGGTTGTCCACTGCGTTGTACTTATTGTGATACCACCTATTCTTTTGAAGGCGGTGAACGTCAGTCTTTAGAGGATATTATCCAGACCACGCTTGATTTTAAAACACCTTATATTTGTGTTACTGGTGGTGAACCATTAGCCCAACCCAATGCATTACCGCTCATGGAGCGTCTAGCAGATTTAGGCTGTGAAGTTTCACTTGAAACGAGTGGAGCGCTAGATGTTTCAAAAGTGGATCGTAGAGTTTCTAAAGTCTTAGATTTAAAAACACCAACTTCAGGTGAAGACTCACGTAATTTAATGAGTAATTTAGACCATTTAACTCAACATGATCAGATTAAATTTGTCATATGCAATCGTGAAGATTATGAATGGTCTAAACAACAAGTGAATCAATATGAATTGCACAAGCGTGTAAGTACAGTTTGGTTCTCACCTGCGTTTGCTGTAGAAAAAGGTGCTGCAAAGTTACCGCAACTTGCGCGTGATTTAGCACAATGGATCTTAGAGGATCACTTACCAGTTCGTTTCCAGCTTCAATTACATAAGTTGCTCTGGAATGACGAAACAGGTCGTTAAAATGTAACAAATAGCTCAAATTAAAAACAGTACAGCACTTTTTGTACTGTTTTTTTTAAGAGAAAATGATCTTTTAGTGCGCTGACACTTTAACGGTCGTGCCATTTAAATTAATCCCTTTCATTGAAATATCGCCAATTTTATTATTTATTGATGATGCGTCTCCAACGCCTACTCCCCATAACATTGCATTAAAGCCATTTTGATCTCCAAGACGATTTATTTTGAGTTCCAGTCCATCTGTACGTATCGAACCTGCAACATCGAAATCAAGATTATTGATGCCGAAACGCCCTGGTTGAGTATTTTTTAAATTAATAAATTCTATTCCGAATGCGCCACCACCATCATGATCGTGGACTTTGAAGCCCTCTAAACGTAAGCCGTCTTTAAATATTCCATTCAGTTTTAAAAGACTGCCTTGAGGTGCTGAACCGAGCTGAATATTGGTAGAGAGATTGGATACATAAAATTTCATATTATCCATTATTTTAACGGGGTCACTATAGCCTCGTCCTGTTGGACTAACTTGACCCGATTTACCAACCCAAATATCACCGGTATTAATAATAATATCTTCAGGAACAAATACACCTAAATTCAGAAAAGGGCCTGTAGTACTACTCCCTCCTTGAGCATCGATTTTTAAGGTAATACTAATATCTGCCGAACCAGAAGAAAGTGATAATGGATTCTTACTACGTCCATTCGCTGTACCGTAAATTAAGGCACCTGCTTTTGTGTTTCCTTCGTTGTAATCTGGCCCGAATCCACTGTTATCGTGCCAAATCAAATCAGCTTGAATGGGTCCACCTGGTAAAAGGCTAATCGTAATACCATCTTGTGCTGCATATGTTGACAATTCTTGATCTGAAAGCTCCTCAAATGCAAAAGAATTTGTACTGATCAACGCAGCAGTGGTTAAAATTAAAGTATTAATTTGATTCATTTTCATTCCGTAAAAATTATTTTTGTAAGTTTTAATCAAGTGTTTGTTAAATTATATTTAATATTTAAACAAAAACAACAACTGTTTAAACTTTATTCGACTTAAAAGAGAGTTTTATCTCATCTTCTAAAACGAACATTTCGCGTTCTTTATAATGATCTCATTTAGTTTTGTGACTTATGCAGATCTATATATTCAAAAAATTTATACCCCATTATTCTTTATATAATCAGTTATAATTCATTTTTTATTTACTTTAATTTTTTGGAGTTCTCCTATGCGCCCTCGTGCCATTGTATTGTTATCAGGTGGTTTAGACTCAACGACTTGCTTGGCTTGGGCGCAAGCACGCTATGAATGTATCGCTTTAAGTTTTATGTATGGTCAACGCTCAACAACTGAATTGGATGCTGCACGTAAACTGACACAACAAGCAGGCGTTGAACATCGCGTGATTAATATAGATTTGGGTAATTTAGGTGGTTCTGCATTAACTGATCATTCCATTGATGTTCCTGATCAAGAACAAGAAGGGATCCCTGTCACTTATGTTCCAGCACGTAATACGATTTTCCTGTCTTATGCACTTGCAGCAGCAGAAGTGTTTGACGCAGAAGCCATCGTAATTGGAATTAATGCGGTAGATTATTCTGGTTATCCAGATTGTCGACCAGAATTTATTGAAGCATTTGCCAATATGGCAAGATTAGCGACAAAAGTAGGTGTTGAAGGAAAACCTCTTAAATTTGAAACACCTTTACTACAATTATCCAAAGCAAATATTATTCGCTTAGGCATCGAACATGGCGTAGACTACAGTCAAACGGTGTCATGCTATCAAGCAGATGACCAAGGACGAGCTTGTGGAAAATGCGACAGCTGTCGTTTGCGTAAACAAGGTTTTGCAGATGCTGGCGTTGAAGACCCAACTCGTTATATACCGTAATAACAGGGTGCCATATATGAAAAATTTAAAATCAAACATTATTCTTTCAGCGATTGTTTCTGCTGCAGCACTTTTCGGTTCTGCGGCTCAAGCAAATGAGCCGAATAATAAAATGCAGCAAGCCTACAAAAGTACTAACGTAAAATCTGCACTGATTAATGTTTGTAAGGAAGAAACTGCTAAAGGGAACAAGCTTTCTGCTACTGAAGTCAGCAAATATTGTACATGTGCAATTGAAGCAGACGGCAAGCTCACTAATGCTCAAAAATGGGAAATCCAAAGTGCGATTAACCAAAAGAAAAGCCCTTCTACTTTAGCTATCGTGAAGAAACAGAACGCTGATCTTCAAGCATGCTTCGGCCCACAGTTAACGTCTAAGCTACAGTCGTTAACAGAGGAAGCAATGAAAGCAGCACAAGCTAAAAAATAATCGCAGTTAACATAAGATAGCCACCTCGTGTGGCTATTTTTTTGAATTCCCCTATAAATGTAGTGACAACTTTTAAGGAAATTATAATGTCAACGGAAACGATTAGTTTACCCAATCAAACATTCCCAACGACTACAGGTTCTGTGAATTTAACTGAGTTGAATACAGATTGGCTCATCATTTATTTTTATCCAAAAGATTCAACACCTGGGTGTACAACGCAAGCTGTTGGTTTTTCATGTTTGAAAGATCAGTTTGATGCGCTTCATACCTCTATTTTCGGTGTTTCTAGAGACTCAGTAAAAGCCCATCAAAACTTCACCGAAAAGCAAGCTTTAACAATCGATTTGATTAGCGATAAAGAAGAAGTGCTTTGCCAACACTTTGATGTGATTAAAGAGAAAAATATGTATGGAAAAAAAGTGATGGGGATTGAGCGCTCAACTTTTATTTTTCATCAAGGTAAACTCGTTAAAGAATATCGTAAAGTCAAAGCTGCAGGGCATGCTGAACAAGTGCTTGAAGATTTAAAAGCTTTGCAAAACTAATAAAAAAACCCACGATTGACGTGGGTTTCATCTACTTATAATTTTTTTTAACTACAATTAGAAATCAAAGCTTACGCCAAGTTTATAAGTTCTTGATCCACCAATCAGCGCATAATTCGAGTTAAAAGCACCTTCCCAATATTTTTTATCTGTAATGTTATCAACATTAGCTAAGAACGTCGTATTCACGCCACCAAGCTTGGTCTTATAACGTGCACCTAGATCGATGACAGTATAATCTGGAAGTTGCAAGGTATTGGTATCATTTAAATACTGTTCGCTGACATAACTTGCTCTGGCATTTAAATTTAATCCTTCGAGTTGTGGGACATCATAATCCACCCCAAGCGTTGCAGTAAAATCAGGTACACCAAAAACTTGATTTCCTTGATTCATTTGAGCTTTGGAATATTTTGCATCAATATAAGCCATACTTCCCATTAGGTTTAAATCTTCAGTAATCGCTCCAGAAAATGACCACTCGATGCCGCGTGATCGAGTTTCAGCACCATCTGTTGTAATTTGATTAATTTTTACACCATTTTCTGTATAAGGTTCAATCGACTTGCTCATCGTGCTTGGTTTTTCAATTTGATAAAGTGCCAGCGTATTCAGCCAAGTTCCATGCTGATGTTTTGCACCTAACTCATATTGCTTCGTCACAAACGGCGCAAAAGTGACTTTGTCGTTTGCATCATTGACATTATCAACGGTCGATCCTTCTGATAAACCTTCTACATAGCTTGCATATAGTGATAAGTCTTCACCAAAAGGTTTAACGACGATCCCTAAACTTGGTGAAATACGGTCTTCTTGGTAATTTTTTTTGGTCTGTAAATTATTCGTTTCAATATCTTGATAACGAGCGCCTACAATCAATTGAAGCTGATCATTCAATAATGAAATTTGATCAGTCAATGTATAACTGATGTACTTATTATCTGCTAAAGGTGCAATTTCTGGACGCTGTAAAGGCATATTGCCTTCTTTACTTGGGTCATAAAGATTGGTATTAAAATCTACAGGAGGAGCTCCACGTCCTTTATGTTGATCCGATTTTTTATTTAAATAATCTGCACGCAATCCAACATTATGCTGTATTCCAGCAGTATCAAATTTTCCTTCAACCCCAATGTGTGCTGTTTTATTTTTTTCATTTGCACCCACTCGGTAATATTGGGAAGAGGCATCGCCGTCCTCATTCTTTACGATCATTCGTGTACCGAATAAATGACCATCATATGATTTTTCAGCATATCCTAGACCAGCAAAGGTTTTCAAATAGGGAGAAAATTGATATTCACCTGATAAGCCAGCAAATTTACTGTCAGAATTCCCTTCTAACCACGGAAAATAGTTTTGGTCACCTTTAGGCGGTGCAATGACTTTGTTAACTGTATCTTTTCCACCCAGTGCAACCATTGTTGGTGACCCACCATCGCGATTTTGCTTAATAGCATAACTATCAAAATTAATTTTAAGTTTATCCGTGGTGTAATCCGCAGCGATGGAACCAAGAACTAGGCGATCATTCATATCATTAATGATATGTTCACCATCACCATATGCACCATTGACCCGAACACCAAACTCACGGTTTGCACCAAATCGTCTTGAGACATCAATACCTGATTGATAGTAGCCGCCATCTTGGTATTGTGTGTTTAGTCTTGTCATGTCTTGGTCAGCGCGTTTAGAGTTGGCAATGACCACACCACCAACGCCTCCATTCGGTGCCATACCAGCGACAATTGCATTTGGTCCTTTCAAAACTGTCACTGATTCTAAAAATTCAGTCGGCACTTTTCCGTATGGTGCAATACCATAAAATCCGTTGTAGTTCATATCCTCATGATTTAAGTCAAAACCACGAATTTTGAAGTTTTCGTTTAAATGACCTTGATTTGTCGTCAGTCGAATACTGGCATCATTTTTTAAAACATCACCTACGGTGGATGCCTGTCTTTCTCGTATTAATTGCTCCTCATATTGCATTACAGTGAATGGTGTATCGATTAATTTTTTTTCACCTAAAGCACCCAACTTAGATACATTGCTTAATTTTCCATCTGCATAAGCATTAATCGCTTCAGCTTGTGTTGTAATCGTAGGAAGTTGGTTTTGATCATTTGCCCATGTGATAGTCGCTATACCGCCACTCATCATAAGAACACTTACAGATTGAGAGAGTAATTTGGTACTGTAATTTTTCATTTTCGGAACAATTAATAATAATGAGAATCATTATTATATGATTCTCATTATTATCTTTATGTGAGTTTTTGTTCATTAAATGTTGTCATCTAATCGACGTACAAGCTTTAGAGGAATTTATCTAATCAATATTCATATAATTAAGTGATAGGCGATGTACCACATGATTAAAGCAATCAAAATATCCAAGACTTGCCATGCGCGGGGATTGTGAAAGTAAGCTGATAGATATTGCGCACCAAAACCCAAACTAAAGAAAAATAACCATGATGCCGTGATCGCACCTATGGCAAACGATAATAAGTGATCTTCAAATTGCGTCGATATTGCGCCTACAAGCACGACAGTATCTAGATACACATGGGGATTCAGCCATGTGAATGCCAAGCAAAAGAGAATAATTTTAAACCATGAAACAGCCGTATGATGATCAAGACACATCGATTTTTTGGTCGAAAATGCTTGATAAAAATGATGGGCACCATATACCACTAGAAATGCAGCACCACCCCATTGTGCATACGTCATTATTTGTGGATGGCCTGAGATAAACTTCCCAAATCCAAATACGCCAGCCAAAATTAGAAGTGAGTCTGAAAAGGCACAAATGAGGCAAATGGATAAAACATATTCTTTTTTTAAGCCCTGTTTAAGCACAAAAGCATTCTGAGCACCTATCGCCATAATCAAACTTAAACTCGTTACAAAGCCATTAAACAGTACGAATAAAGACATAAAACACCTAATATTTATCATTAGGCGGATTATGAACAATTCAATCTTAAATTGAGTATTATTAAATTAATATTAAGTTCATTAAGTTTTATTAAATCATGATTTTCAATTATAAAGACTGTGTCGCGTTTATCACCGTGGCGGAAACTGGAAGTTTTGATCTGGCTGCTAAAAAGCTTTGTCTCTCTGCGGCTGCAATTACTCTTCGAATCCAACAATTAGAACGGCAGATTGGGCAAACTTTAATCCTGAGAGAACGACCTTGTCGTGTGACACATTCAGGTGAAATATTGCTTGAACATTTATTAAGGCAAAAGCGTCAAGAAGAAAATGTTCTGCAGCTTATTCAGGGAAAAAGTCAAAATTCTGAGTTTTATAAAATTATCATTGGAACGAATGCAGATTCATTAGAAACTTGGCTTTTGCCTGCGATTGCTGAAAAGTTAATAGAGCATAAAATCACAATACAACTTCGAATAGATGATCAGGATCATACGCATCAATTAATGGAATCAGGCTATGTAAATGCATGTATAAGCGCTGAATCCCAACCCATGACAGGTTGCCACTCAGAATTTTTGTTCACGATGCGTTATCAAATGGTGTGTACGCCAGAATTCAAATTAGCATGGTTTAAAAACGGACTAAATCGCGATTCCTTTCGCCGTGCGCCTGCGGTCATCTTTAATGATAAAGATCATTTACATGAAACGGTTCTACTCAATCAATTTGGATTACCGCAATCTAGTTATCCATATCATTATGTCCCCTCCTCAAAGTCATTTGTCGATGCAATCCAACTCGGTTTAGGCTATGGCATGGTGCCTGAACTGCAAATTCAAGACTTACTCGATCAAGGACAATTGATTTGTTTGTTGCCTGAGGCAACACAAGACGTTGATCTATATTGGCATCATTGGAAACAGCAGTCCCCACAACTCAAACATATTACTGACATACTCATGACATTAAAAAAGCAGTGATTGAATCACTGCTTTCTTTTTATCGATTTAGTTGGCTTTCCATTGCCCTTCAAGCTTGATATTCACTTTTTCGCCAATTCCACCAATCGCTTTGCGCATACCAAAATCACTACGGTTGATGACTGTTGAAGATTGCACATTCAACACATTTGGATTCGATGCATTTGGAGTTAAAGTTGTCTCAAATGAAACTGGACGTGTCACACCACGCATAGTGAGTTGTCCATCAAATTTGTATTTATTATTTCCTAAAGCACGAATTTGATTACTTTGAAAGGTCACAGTTTTATATTTGCTTGCATGAAAGAAACTGTCACCAAAGACCATATCCTTTAAAGAGTTTTTGCTCAGTTTAAGGCTATTCACATCCATCACAAATTTAGCTGAACCTTGATTAGGCTGTGCCGGATCAAAATTCATCTGTGATTGATATTTTTGAAATTGCCCATTTACAATCGACATTCCTGCAGATCGGATATCAAAGCTGATCTTACTGCTAGGTGATAGTGTCCATGTTTGCGCTTGAGCAAAAACAGAAGCAGACAATAGCACTGTGGCCAAACTCATTTGTGTAATAGTACGCACGATTTCCCTCGGTTTTCTTGTGTTAAACACAATCATTCAATTGATTCACTCAAACTTGTACTGTCTTGACGTTGGTATTTAGTTTTCAGTTGTTGGTAAATTTCTAAATTTTGAAACGCTTGTAAAAATTGAATGGTTCCGTGGGGAAGTTCTTTTTCCATAATTTCCCCCCGATAGTATGCTTCACGAAGTGGTGTTGCAGAAATTGCACCTTTTAAACTATCTAGTTCCAACATCTCCCATTCTGGGAAAAATTTGAGGTAATAGGATGAGTCATCTTTAAAGTGACCTATTAAGCCGACTTGATCACTTGGCTGTACTACATCCGCCACTAAAGATTTGACCAATTTTTGCCATTTTTCATCATTATAAACATCAATGACGTGTACAAATTTGATTCTTGCCTGTTGATCAGGAGAAAAGTTAGACAAAATCATCTGTTCACGTTCAATGGCTAAAAATGGATTTTTTATATTCCGCTCTAATTGAGCAGAACCAAGCGCTAAAATAACGTTCTGGCTATGCGTCAGCGCAATTTTAATGGTTTCCATATGTGCCAAATGAAAAGGCTGAAAACGTCCGATATAAACCAAATAATCAAATTTATAATTCATCGCCAAGTCACGTTTATGAACTGATCAGTTATGTCACTCTTCGCCAGAATACGACATAATAGATTTCATAAAATCTATATTAATTGAAAGCAAGGATAGTACGATGTCATTAAGTTGTATTCAACAACCTCATGAGCATTTAAATGCAAAATTAGAAGAAGGTGTGCTGACCTTGGCGATTAATCGTCCTAAAGCCAAAAATGCATTATACGGCGAATTATACCTCTGGATCGCTAAAGCCCTTGATGAAGCAGACAAAGATCAAGCTGTTCGTGTGGTCATTTTACGTGGCGAAGATGCGGATTTCAGTGCTGGTAATGATATGCAAGACTTCATGAAATCTGCGGCGATGAAAGATCAAATTCGTCCAGAAGATGGTCCTCCTTTTGTGCTTTTAAAATCTGCTGCTAAATTTTCTAAACCACTGATTGCTGCGGTACGTGGTGTCGCAATTGGTATTGGCGTAACGATCTTATTGCATTGTGACTTAGTTTATGCAGATAACACTGCTTTGTTCCAAATTCCATTTGTAAGCTTAGGTCTTTCACCTGAAGGCGCATCTAGTAAATTACTAGCACGTCAAGCAGGTCATGTGAAAGCAGCAGAACTTTTATTAACTGCTGATAAATTCGACAGTGAAAAAGCATTGGCTGCAAACTTGATCAACAGTATTGAATCTGACGTTTATGCAATTGCCGCTCAAAAAGCCACTCAACTGGCTTCACTACCACTTGCTTCTCTCGTGCAATCTAAAGCCTTAATGAAACATGATGTTGATGAGATCGTGTCCTGGATTGATCATGAAGCAGTAATCTTTATGGGGCGCGTCGGTTCTCCAGAAATGATGGAAGCTGTACAAGCTTTTATGCAAAAACGTAAACCTGATTTCACACAATTTAATTAAGCTAAAAGATCCGAGTCTCACGACTCGGTGAATACTCTCTATCTAAGGAATGGATCATGACGACTGAAAAAAAACGCTACTACGAACCTGCACCACAAGGCATTGATGTTGAAAATTTCAAAAAGGTCGTGACCAGTCGTCGATCTGTTCGGAAGTTTACAGGAAAACCTATACCGTCTGATATCCTCGATCAATGTTTAGATTTAGCACTCTTGGCCCCTAATTCATCTAACTTACAACCTTGGACTTTTTATGTTGTCCAAAATCCTGAAAAGAAACAAAAGATTGTAAAAGCGTGTCTAAATCAATGGGCTGCGCGCACAGCGGCTGAATTGATTGTCTGTGTCGCACGTACAGATCGAATTAATGAAATGGCAAAGCTGAATATTCAAGAATTTCCATTTCCTGAGATTCCTCCACTCGTCAAAAAATATTACACCTATATTCCACTGAATTATAAAACGGGTTACTTCAATGCCTTAGGTCATTTCAAAAAGGTGGCTTTTGGTGTTGCACGTCGTTTAGATAAACAACTTCCTGTGACAGCGTTTCAACCATCAGATGCTGTACTTTGGGCAACTAAAACAACGGCTCTTGCCTGTGAGAACTTAGTACTTGCTTTGCGTGCCTATGGATTTGATAGCTGCATGATGGAAGGTTTCGATGAGCCTATGGTTCGTAATATTCTCAATCTGAACGATCAACAACATGTCGTAATGGTGATTGGCGCAGGTGAACGTGCAAAAGATGGTGTCTTCTTCCCGCAGTATCGTTTTGATCGCCAACTTTTTATTGAAACAGTCTAATTTTCATAACTGTTTTAAAGTGATCTAATCCTCTCCATGAGCTCTGTCAGCACAAAATATTTTTACTAAGGATGTCTTGTGTTGACAAATCACTTCACCCTACCGATGATAGATTGTCAAAAATTTTCCTCTGTGATCTTCTAGACTTCATGCTATAGACATAAAAATAGCAATGAGGTTTGTCAGATATGCCAATTTCACTTCCGAAAAGCATCGTCAACGCAATTGATCAATCAGCACTAGTTAATGGGCAGCCACTAGACCCTCAGATTCCAACACATACCCCTCAAGCCAAATACACCACCGTACACTATAGAATTATGGTGCCAAACTTAGTCGCACCTTTTCACTTTCTGAATATGATTGCGATTATTGGACAGCCTAATGTGCGAATCTTTAGTAATCCTCATATCGTGAAAACAACACCACTTGATACTGCAAACCTGTTAGTTGGTACAGCCGTCGCCAATAATCAGCAGTTCAAAGGGTATTCTGTTACCCAAGAATGTAATTTCTCTAGCCATGGTCGACATCTTGAATTTGCCAATGACTTAACTATTGATGTGAATGGCAAGCAAGTGATTGCATCACGTCAAGGTCATGATTTTAATTTTGAGCTTGAACTCACCATGACAGATAAAATCGCACATTTTGTCAAACTTCGTGGTGGCTTATACGATCATTGGTCTATTTTATGCCAATACAAAGGACATATTGAGTTTCGTGGTGAAAACACAGAGATCTCTGGTCTATGTACCTATGAATATGCACGTGGAGCCAATATTCCTCTGCCAATTCAATTCTTTACCTATCAAATTTTAAATATTGATGAGCACACACAAGTTCTATTTGTTGACACGCATGGAGCTGGTTTAGTGTTACAACGTCGGGTCTATGTTCGTGGTGTCAATGACCATGGTGGCATCTATGAAGCTGGTTTGAAATCTGTGGTAAATGAATACCTTGATCCCGTAACATCACCCAATGGTATTCGAATGCGATTACCTAAACGCCTTTCTTGGCAAGTAAATGACCATTCAGGGCAATGTTTAATTCAGATTGATGCGATCTCAAATAATGACTACCAATTTGGCATGACGGGTGGCTATGCGGGTAGTTATGAATATAAAGGTCAGTTTAAAGGCAAAGCAATTGATGGTAGAGGTTATATTGAGTATATCGACCCAATCAATTAATTTAATTTTTTAGCATATTAGACATGATGTCCTGATCTCACATTTTCGGGGCATTTTCTGACCTAGAGCTGAGCATTTGATTCACTTAAATTAAACTGTCTTGCTCAATGCTAGGTTCAGAATAATGACAGCGATACTACGCAACGATGCGGGTTTATTCCCTTGGTTGGTTTATGAAACCCTACATAAAATGGGTCATAATGCCGATCAGATTTATGGTAATGTCGATTCTCAAGGTGTATCACGTCACAAACCCCACCCTGAAATGCGTTATGACAACCGTCTACAATTTCAGTTTTGGCAAGATGCCGCACGTATCAGTCATGATCCACTTATTGGATTACACGTAGGGCAACAACTTCCCCCTTTTCGTGGTCAAATTTTTGAATATGTATTTATGAGTAGCGCTAAATTTGGTGAAGCGCTTTCTTTCTTATTAGAACATTATCGCTATTTTAGTTCAGCTTTAGACATAGGATTACATGTCAAAGGCGAAGATGCTTATCTGTTTGGCTTTGAGCATGAGTCACCTCATTATCTGCATTGTGTGATATCGATCGTGTTGTCATTTTTGCATCATGTTAGCAAAGGCAAATTTAAGCCCACAGCCATTTGGCTCACCCATCATCAACCAGATTCATCACCTTTTGAACACGCCTGGAAAAGCCCTGTAAAGTTCAATATGCCACAAGGCTGTATTCAATTTTCAACCGCTTTACTTGACCATCCTTCAGATAATGCTGAACCTTTATTATTTGACTTACACCGTCAAGCAATTATTCAGAAGCTATCATGGGTTGAATGTCACGAACTGATCTTTAAGATACAAATACTGCTGCCTCAACAACTACAGCGCCGTGAATATCGTATTGAAGATATAGCCCAACAATTAAACTGTTCAGTCCGTCAGATACGCCAACAACTTAAAGCTTTAGGCACGACCTACGAAAAACTATTACATGATTTTAGAAAAAAATTGGCACGTGACTTGGTCTTAAATACCGAGATCAGTAGTGATGAAGTGGTCTTTTTAACTGGCTTTTCAGAGATCTCTGCCTTTTCACGAGCATTTAAGGAATGGACAGGAGAATCCCCTTCTCAATATCGTAAGCGGATTCAACAAAAACAATCTGTGCCTGTTTAGCTCAGGCTATTCAACATCAATCAATTGAAGAAACTCGAAAGCCGGTTCTTCATAAGGATGACTGGCTTTTAATGCACGTGCCACTTCTATGGCTTTATCTTCAGGCACAATAGTTTCTACACGCCACTCTTCAACTTGTTCAAGCTCTCCGACTTGACCTATAAATGGTTGAGCCCCATTGACAGGTTTAAATTGACCTAAGCCCTTGACCTGCCAAGCGCATTGCTCATAATCACCGATCCCGCCTGCACCTGCTTCAAATACTGCCTGTTTCGTCAACTCTAGATGTGATTCTGGTACAAAATAGATCAGTTTAAGCATGAATAACCTCTTCCACTCTTTTCCGCTCTGTTGTCATTTGCATAAGGGCTTCAGTAATCATTTTCAATGCAATATTGTTTGAATGACGATGATAATTCGCATATAGACCAAGCTGTGGTAATTGCTCATCTGTTTTCACAATTTTGATATTATGATTTAAAAACTTCAGGAGGTATTCGGGAGCAAAACTAAAGCCCATTCCCAAATTAATCAGATTGATATGCTGTAATACATTAGTCACCCACAGCATTTGATCATCCATCTTTTCGAAGGGAACTAGAACATTTAATTTGTCATAGAAAATTGGTGAAGCATTTTGTTCACACATGATGACTGATGAATTTTTTAATTCTTGTAGTTTCAATGTCCGTTCTGAAGGATGAAGATTGTCTGCAGCCACCAAATAAATTTGTTCTGTCAAAATATGGATATCTTCATAATCTGAATGATCCATTTTGTATCGAGTAAAACATATATCAAGTTCAGCATTTCTAAGTTTTTGTATTTGCTCAGTACAAGTCAAACTGTGTAAATGAATTTTAAGATTAGGAATATTCTTTCTTAACTGCACCAGAATGCTAGGCATCAGTTTCAGTTCAGCCACATTCAAAAATCCAATGTGAATCTGATTATTCTTTTGCTGAGCGACCTGTCTAGCTGCAGCTACAGCTTGCTTGGCATTGTCCAGCGTCAAAGCTGCGTATTTTAAAAATGCTTCCCCCTCATCAGTCAGTTTGACTTTACGAGTGGTCCGATCAAATAAAGTAACACCGACTTCCTGTTCAAGATCTTTAATTTGCTGACTGAGTGATGGTTGTGCGGTATAGAGCTTTTCGGCAGCTTTAGTAAAGCTTTGCTCTTGAGCAACAGTCATAAAATACCGTAAATGTCGTAATTCCATATCTCAATCAGCCCATCGTGCATAAGTGCACGTTCATTACTTTGAATTTTATATAGATCGATAGTTTATATGAATACGACTATAGATCACTGCACTTTTTTTCTAGACTGACTCAATTCAAAAACTCTCCCCATGTATTCAATTCATTTAGGAAAAAGCATGTCTCAACATTTTGACACTGATGTTCTTGTCATTGGTACTGGTCCTGCTGGTTCAACTCTGGGGCTTGCCCTTGCCAATTATGGCGTCAAAGTTCAATTGTTTACCCAGTTTAATTGGTTAGCCAACAGTCCTCGTGCACATATTACTAATCAACGTGCCATGGAAGTCCTCCGTGATTTAGGTATCGAAGAACAGGTGAAGGAAATCGCAACACCTTGGGAACACATGGGTGAAAGCCTGATCACAACCAGTTTAGTCGGCGAAGAAATTGCCCGTATCAGTGCTTGGGGCACAGGTGATGAGCGTCATGGCGATTATATCAAAGGAAGTCCATGCCCTTTAGTGGATCTTATCCAACCTAAAATGGAAGCGCTGCTCGTTAAAAATGCGGCAGAGCGTGGCGCTATTTTTAACTTCAATACTGAATATTTATCTCACGTACAAGATGAACACGGCGTGACTGCAACATTCCTCAATCATATTACCAATACCGAATTTAGTTTACGTGCAAAATACTTGGTGGGAATGGACGGTGCACGTTCAAAAGTTGTCGAACAATTGGGATTACCACTTGAAGGCGTGATGGCGCGAGCTGGTACAGTGTATGTGACCTTTAAGGCGGACTTATCTAAATATGTTCAGCACCGCCCTGCGATTTTGCAATGGATAGTCAATCCTGAAGCAAGTTTTGGTGATTTAGGTATGGGGCTATTGCGTGCCATCACCCCATGGAATGAGTGGATTATGGGTTGGGGCTTCGATATTTCTAAGGGCGAGCCTCAAGTGACTGCAGAGCAAGTTCGTGCACGTTTAGATGCTTTCGTTGGTGAGCATGTTGAAGATGTTGAAATTCAAAAATTGTCTTATTGGTACGTGAACCAAACATGGGCAACTGAATATTCGAAAGGTCGTGTATTCTGTGGTGGTGATGCAGTGCATCGTCACCCACCATCAAGTGGTCTAGGCTCAAACACCTGCATGCAAGATGCCTTTAATCTCGGTTGGAAACTTGCATATGCAGTTAAAGGTTGGTCTCAACCTACGCTTCTCGATTCTTATACCGTTGAACGTGCGCCTGTAGGTAAGCAAATTGTTGCGCGAGCAAACCAATCACGATTTGATTATAAACACCTCAAAGATGTTTTTGGTTTTGATCAAGGTGTAACAACCCAAAAGCAAATGCTGGAGCGTATTTTTGCTGAAAATGAACAAGGCGCTGAAATACGTACAAAACTCTACAATGCATTAGCAATTAAAAATTTTGAATTTAATGCTCAAGGTGTTGAACTGAATCAGCGTTATAGCTCAAATGCTGTCATCTCTGAATCAGAACCTGAAGTATTTAAACAAGACGATCAACTTTACCTACAAGCCACTACACGCCCTGGAGCAAAAGTACCGCATACTTGGCTCATCAATGCTAAAGGTCAAAAAGTTTCAACTCTAGATATTACGGGCAAAGGTCGTTTTACCTTACTCACAGGCCTCTCAGGCAAAGGCTGGAAACAAGCTGCTGAACAGCTTAATCTTGAGTATTTAGATGTCATTCAAATCGGTTCAAGAGATTATCGTGATGTCTATGGTACATGGAATGCGAAGTCTGAAATTCATGAATCTGGTGCTGTTTTAGTACGTCCAGATGGCTATGTTGCTTGGCGTTATCAAGACAGTACCAATGAATCTTTTGATTTTGAAAATACTTTGAGAGCAGTTCTGAAACAGATTCAATTGATCATTTAACTAATAAAAGCCACCAAACGGTGGCTTGCTAACTTGGATGAAATTTCATACGAATGTCAGCATCAGTGAAGAAAGGACTTTATGATGGTAGTCAAAATTTGTTGGATACGTTTATTTGAATCTTTATATCCGATATAAACGCAGCTTAGCTTGGTATTCCTTTGAGATGTTTCATCAAAACTCGGCTCACTCTCCCACTTTTCACCAAAGTATTTTTTAAGTTGATACAGTACAGTCGATGGGTGACCTTCAAAAATAAAATAATAAGCGCCTGATTCACTCTCTGAAGTTTTAATTGCTTGAAATGCAATTTTGATGACTCGCACACCATACTTTTTAAAGTTCACAGCAAAATCATCTCGAACCATATGTTTGGTTTTATAATTTTGATAAGCATAAACATCCTTATAAATATTATGGGCTAATTTTAATTCGTGGTTTGTCTGATTTACCTTAATTCCACGCTTTTTTGTTCATTAAGATCATTTGAAATTTGAAAGATTTGCGCTGACGCTTGACAGTTTAAAGAATTTAAATTCATCAGTTTATCATCTGTAATATTTGTTGGATAAGCATGACTGCACATAAGTGCCAAGCCTGTTAAGATCAATATTTTTTTCATAGTGACTATTCTAAAATCTAAAATTTATAAAACATTATAACCACGAACAATCTGATGACTTGATTGAGTTTTAAAGTTAAATAATAGTTACTCAGTTTAATTTTACAGGTATTTTTAAGCTCCAAATATATTTTTCATATAATTCAACAATTTAAAAAATATTTTACTCTACAAAATGCTTTATTTAATTGTTTATTGAAATAGTAGAATTAACTTATAGAGGGCTTTTGATAAAAATCTGCCTCACTACTTGTGAGTGACTGTTTGGATATATTCCGTTATTGAACAAAATAGTCATTATTAAGTTTTATTTATACAAATTATCATTAAAGCAAAAAAATTAGCTGAGTATTCAAAGGATTGTCACATTTCTTTCATATCATGACATGGTTCAATTATGAACATATTATAATGAAAGGAGTTTAAATGAATAAGTTAATTTTATCATCCCTACTTTTAGGTTTATCTGTTCCAGCGCTCGCTGACTTTAATTGTAACGGTGTAATTAAGAATAAAACCATTGATGACAATGTAAAAGTGACACAACCATGTACGCTTGATCAAGTTACAGTCAAAGGCAATGTAATGCTCTATTCAAATGCGCAAGTAACTATTTTAAATAGCACAATTGACGGTAACCTCGAATCTAAAGGAAATTTCGGTCAAGTGACGGCTAAAAACAATAGCATTGACGGCAATATTCAACTTGAAAAAGGCAAAACGATCCAACTGCACAATAACCGTGTAGATGGCAATATTGAACTTAAAGAAAATCGTTCAAGCATTCAGGTTACTGCAAATCAGGTCGATGGTAATTTAAAATGTGAGTCAAATAGCCAAACTCCAAAAGGCGGACAAAACCGCGTTAAGGGGGACAAAGAAGGACAATGTCGTAGCTTGTAATCATTTATTCGATCAGCATCAACTTAAAGATTCATGAACTGAGCTTTAAATTCGAATTTAAAGAAAGCCACCGTAAGGTGGCTTTTTTTACGCTGTTAAGAAATAACCTGCAATTAAAAATAGGATTTGAAGACTGGCCACAAAAGCGAATAGCTTCCAGCCTTTTTGCCTCAACTCGTGTTTGTTCAGTATCATCATTGTTTTGGTCATATCGTCACCTCATACCTGAGTTAAAAACGAACCGCATTAAATTCTTACTTATTATGGTTAGCTATATGTCCAATAAACACACTTGTCCTAACCTCTATATAAAAGCAAAAACCAAACCAAGTCCAGTGGGAGAAAGATTTTGAAACCAAGTCTATAAAAACAAAAAACCACCAAAATGGTGGCTGAATAAGCTCATGTTAGCGAATCTACATTTATTTTTCCATAAGGTAAATTTAAGATACTATTTAACAATGCTTTTTATTAATAAAATTATTCATTATTTTCTTTTAAGCTCCACGTTGAAAATAAAAAAACTGACATTGTTCCAGCTAAATTGACTGCCAATTCAGCATGACGCGATGCAGGCTTAAAATTCTTTTTGCCCTAACCATGTGCATCCCCTACTTAGTTTCTCAATGATCCTAAGCCTTCAATCACTGTACTACATCTTTCAAGAATCTGTTTAAAAGTTTGTTCTGTGTGTTGAGAAGGCGCTAAATTTAATTTTTTACTGACTAATCTATACAGTTGATTAATATCAGGATCAGTTACTCTCCGCTCTAGTGATTTCTGCCATATTTGATGAACATAATCAGAACTTAATTCTCAACTCCACTACTTGATCTTAGGGAGAAGTATTTCGTCTTTCTAAAACACTCAATAACTCTTTAAATTCTGAATAAATATAATTCTCACGTTCCACATAAGATTTAAAATCCCATTTAATTCTCGCTTCAAACTCATCTAAGGTATTTGTATCTTTAACAATAAATGGAATATAGCCATAAAATGTTTTTTTATCATCAATTCTTTTCTAAGCTCTTTAAATGCCTCTGAGGCACCTTTTTCCTAACTATCTGTAGCCCTAGCTATTAGCAATTCACGCAAGTGTAATACTTTTTCAATTAAACCAGGCATTTGAGAACTCTTTATTTGTTTTCAACTCAATTCTACATCTTCAAAACAATAATTTACTTATGAAAAAGCCACCTTATGGTGGCTTTTTCAATCTATTGATTTAATCAACCAATAAACTTACGAGCATTACGGAACATACGTAACCATGCACCATCTTGATCCCAATCTTCAGGTTTCCAAGAGTGCTGAATCGCACGGAAGTTACGCTCTGGATGAGGCATCATAATCGTTGCACGACCATCAGTAGATGTAACACCTGTAATTGCTTCAGGTGAACCATTCGGGTTCAATGGGTAATGTTGAGTTGGATTACCTTGGCTATCGACATAACGTAAAGTCACTTGATTACCCGCATTCAATGCAGCAATACAGCTGTCCGCTGCAACAACGCGACCTTCACCATGCGCCACAGCAATTGGTAAAATCGAACCTTCCATACCTTCTAACAGTACAGATTTAGATTTTTCAACACGAACGTTTACAGCTCGCGCTTCAAACATTTCTGATACGTTACGATGGAAACGTGGCCAGTTTTCAGCACCTGGAATGAGTGGAGCCAATTGAGACAACATTTGGCAACCGTTACAGATACCGAGTGAGAATGTTTCTTGACGGTTAAAGAATTTCTCAAATTGATCACGAAGTTTAGGATTGAACAATACTGACTTCGCCCAACCACCACCAGCGCCTAAAACGTCACCGTAAGAGAAACCACCACATGCCACTAAACCTTCAAATTCATCAAGGCTTACACGACCAGCGAGTAGGTCACTCATATGGACATCAATCGTATTGAAACCAACTTTGTCGAATGCAGCTGCCATCTCCACATGACCATTTACACCCTGCTCACGCAAGATTGCCATATTTGGACGACGTGTATTGATATACGGTGCTTCAATTTCTTCATTCAAATCGAATGTCGCTTTTGCAATAAGACCTTTATGATCTTTATTCGCAATTAGACTATATTCTTGATCTGCAGTTTCCACGTTGTCACGTAAACGTTGAATCTGATGTGACACTTCAGTCCACGCTTGTTGCAGTTCAACACGATCTAGCGTTAAACCATTGATCGTTAGCGTATCAGTAGTATTCACTGTACCAACGACACTGATCGCATCTTTTAAGCTTGATGCTGCGACTTCAGCTTGTAGTGCATCCCAATCAGCTTTAGCAATTTGTAATACCGCACCAATTTCTTCAGCAAATAAGCTTGCTACAGACTGATCTTCTAAAGCCACACCTAAGCGTGAAGCGAACATCATCTCTGCAACAGTTGCGATTAAACCACCATCACCGATGTCATGATACGCCTTAATTAAGCCACGGTTGTTCCAATCTTGTACCAATGCAAAGAATGCTTTGAAGTCATCGAAGCTATCTACATCTGGTGTCACAGAACCAATTGCTTTATACACTTGCGCAAGGATCGAACCACCTAGACGGAATTGACCTTTAGACAAATCAATACGTACAAGTACTGAATCTAAGTTTTTCAATTCTGGTGTTAATGTCTTACGCACATCAGTCACTGGTGCAAATGCTGTGATCACACCTGACATTGGAGAAGTTACAGACTTATCTTCACCTTCGTCATTCCAAGTCGTACGCATCGATAAAGAATCTTTACCTACAGGAATTGCGATGCCAAGCGCAGGACACATTTCCATACCGATGGCTTTTACACCTTCAAATAATGCTTGGTCTTCGCCTACTTGACCTGCTGCAGCCATCCAATTCGCAGACAATTTAATGTCGCTGATTTTCTCGATTTTTGCAGACATGATGTTGGTGATTGACTCAGCCACTGCTAAACGTGCAGATGCCGCAGGATTTAACAATGCTACAGGTGGACGTTCACCCATTGCCATTGCTTCGCCTGTGTAGCCCACTAAACTTGTTGTTGTTACCGCAGCATCCGCTACAGGCACTTGCCATGGACCAACCATTTGGTCACGTGCAACCATACCTGTAATTGAACGGTCACCAATGGTAATTAAGAATGATTTAGACGCAACTGTTGGGTTCTTAATCACACGGTAAATCGCATCTTTAAGATCAGTCACTTGTGCAGCATCAAAGTCATCACCGTGACGTTCGATACAGTCATACGCGCGGCTCATACGTGGCGTACCACCTAAGATCACTTGCATTGGTACATCAACTGGGTTGTTACCAAACAATGGATCTTCAACCGTTAAATGACGCGCTTCAGTCGCTTCACCTAATACGGCAAACGGACAACGTTCACGCGCACAGATAGATTCAAATAATTCTAATGAAGATGGACGGATCGCCAATACATAACGCTCTTGCGCTTCATTTGACCAAATTTCCATTGGCGCCATACCTGGCTCCAATGATGGTACTTTACGAAGATCAAGTTTTGCACCTAATTCGTGGTCATTTACCAGTTCAGGCATCGCATTTGAAATACCACCAGCACCTACGTCATGTACAGACACGATTGGGTTGTGGTCTTCCATACGCCAGCAAGTATCAATGACTTCTTGGCAACGGCGTTCCATTTCAGGGTTTTCACGTTGTACAGAAGCAAAGTCTAAGCTTTCGCCCATTGTACCGCTATCTACAGAAGAAGCAGCGCCACCACCAAGACCGATGAGCATTGCAGGACCACCAAGCACGATCAATAAATCGCCCGGTTGGATCGCATCTTTTTCAACGTGGTCAGGACGGATGTTACCGTAACCACCAGCAATCATAATTGGCTTATGGAAACCTTTTACATCACCATTTACATTTTGCTCAAATGTACGGAAGTAACCATTTAACGCAGGACGACCAAATTCGTTGTTAAATGCAGCACCACCCAATGGACCTTCAATCATAATTTGAAGTGGAGATGCCATACGAGATGGTTTACCGTAGTTTTCTTCCCATGGCTGTTCAAAGCCTGGAATATTCAAGTTAGATGTAGTGAAACCTGTTAAGCCTGCTTTTGGCTTACCACCACGACCTGTTGCACCTTCATCACGGATTTCACCGCCCGAACCTGTTGCCGCACCTGCAAATGGTGCAATCGCTGTAGGATGGTTGTGGGTTTCCACTTTCATTAAGATGTGGGCAGCTTGGCTCTTGTATTTATAAACATAATGACCATTTTCATCTTTTTTTGGATAAAAACGTTGCGTATCAAAACCAACAATCACTGAAGCATTGTCTTTATATGCTGACAATACATCTGTAGGTGATTCTTTATAGGTATTTTTAATCATTTGGAACAATGACAATGGTTGGACTTCTCCATCAATTGTCCATTCTGAACCAAAGATTTTATGACGACAATGCTCAGAGTTCGCTTGTGCAAACATCATGAGTTCAATGTCATGCGGATTGCGACCTAACTTGATAAATGCATCAGTTAAGTAATCAATTTCTTCATCCGATAAAGCAAAACCAAATTCAGAGTTTGCTTTTACGAGCGCTTCTTTACCTTGACCTAAAATATCAATCGAGTTCAGCGGTTTTGGCTCAGTTTCAGTGAATAAAGCAGCAGCATCGTCAATTTGATTGAAAACACTTTCTGTCATTCGGTCATGCAGAATTTGCTTAATTTCATTTGAAACGTCTTTTACACCCTTCAAAGTAAACAAAACACCGCGTTCAAGACGATGAACCGGTGTGTTGCAGTTCGCGAAAATATCGGTCGCTTTTGAAGACCACGGCGAAATTGTGCCTACGCGTGGAGTGACTAAGATTTGAATCTCATCTGTGGCTGCTTGGCGTAATTCAAATGACGCACCATCATTTAGAAGCTGTAAAGCTGATTGCTGTTGTTGCTCGTTGAGCGCTTGGTCGAATAAATAAACCCATTGACTTTCTATTGATTGAACCGAACTAATTGACTGTAAACGAGTTAATAGTTGCGTTTGCTTAAAAGAAGAGTGTGCTGGTGCACCGGCCACGATAAACATGCTGATTTTGGCTCCACGGGATGGTCTTTTGAACCATGCCACAATGTGACTTGAAGAGAGCGCATATTCTACTGTGTATTGCAAAATTCAGCTAGATAGCAAAACTGCTTTAAGACATATTTTCGATCGAGTTTACGAATAAATCTTTTTTATTCAGTAAAAAAAATTGAATTGCACCCTATGATGCAATTCAAATGAGATACGCCTAAATAATTCTTCAGTCATCTCAACTATTGAGTGTTGGTGACTTTTAACAGATGTTGAATCGCCTCTAGAGCCATAATCATAGATTTTGGATCAACTAAATCCTTGGTATCACAAGCTTGGTGATAACATGGCGCAAAATCTAAAATTATCTCCCCCTCGTTTGCACCTGGACGTTCTTGTTCATTAAATAAAATGATCGATGTGACCGGCACTTTTCCTAGAAATGGTGATGTGTCGCTTGCTGTTAAAGTGGTGATGTCTTCTTTGATCGTTAAGTTCTTTGCTTTAAAGAATGATTTTAAATGTTCTTCAAGCGCAGTATCTTCTGGATGACTAGGTAAAGACTTTAAGCCATCAATCATTGGTTTATAGTCAGATTCAGATAATCCAGCAGACTTAAACTGGGCTTCTAAATCTTTTAATGAAGATTTATCTACATCAGCAACCAAAATATTCGGATTTTTTGTACCGACCATATCAACATTGATATAAGCCTTTATTCCCTTCAGCTGTTCAGGTGTCATTTTAGCAACAAAATCTTGCGAACCTCCGATACCATCTTCTTCAGAATCCCAAAATGCAAGGTAAATTGTATTTTGAGGATGATTTTCAGATTTTGAATAATGTTGTAATAGCTCTAATAGAACGGCTACACCTGTACCATTATCATTGATCCCAGGCCCTGTGGTCACAGAATCATAATGTGCACCGATTATCGTAGCTAAATCAGGATTTTTACCTTTGATTTCGATAATAATATTCTGACCTACGAGCTTATTACGATTTTCAAACGGCAACATCTGAGCGTGCAAACCAGCTTTTTTTGCCTCTTCAATAATATAGGTTGCAGTTGCCTTACCACCATCCGTTCCAACTGCGCGATTACCGCCATGAGCTGCTGCAATATCTTCTAAGGCACTAAGATGACTCATGAGACGTTGTTCGATCAAATTCGAAGTATTGATTTGCGTGGTTACTTGTTGATTTTGATTTGGTGTATGTGAGCAAGCACTCAACATAAAAATACTGGTCATTAATGCTGTTAAACAAAGTATTTTTTTCATTGTCATGTGGATATCAGTTTATTAAGAATTCCATTTTAGAGAAAAACCTTATTCCATCCACAGATTTTTGTAATAAAAAAAGAGCCCGAAGACTCTTTTTATTTATGTTTCTAAATTTTTAATTAACCAAATCGACCCGTAATATATGCCTCAGTCAATTGATGATCAGGTTGAGTAAATACTTTTTCTGTCGAATTCACTTCAATCAAATCACCTAAATGGAAATAGGCAGTACGGTCTGATACACGTGCAGCTTGTTGCATTGAGTGCGTAAC
The DNA here is from genome assembly GCF_056779975.1 of Acinetobacter sp. ANC_7511. Taxonomy (NCBI): domain Bacteria; kingdom Pseudomonadati; phylum Pseudomonadota; class Gammaproteobacteria; order Moraxellales; family Moraxellaceae; genus Acinetobacter; species Acinetobacter sp. ANC_7511. The sequence continues at coordinate 94,409 of NZ_JBWYIY010000004.1, read as the reverse complement.
GATTGCAATAGTATATTGTGTTGAAAGCTCAGCGATTAACTCTTCAACTTTAGCCGTAGCAATTGGGTCAAGTGCTGAACAAGGTTCGTCCATTAAAATCACTTCTGGCGAAACTGCAATAGTTCGAGCAATACATAGACGTTGCTGTTGACCGCCTGATAAACCAGTTCCAGGCTGATTCAAACGATCCTTAACTTCATCCCACAAGCCCGCTTTACGTAAACTATTTTCAACGATCTCTTCTAAATCATATTTGTCACGTGCTAAACCATGGAGTTTAGGTCCGTATGCAACGTTTTCAAAAATTGATTTTGGGAATGGGTTTGGCTTTTGGAACACCATACCCACTTGCGCACGAAGTAGTACTACGTCGAGATTAGGATCATAAATGTCTTGATTATCCAACATGACTTTACCCGTTACCCGACAACTATCTATCGTGTCGTTCATACGATTTAAAGTACGTAGGAATGTTGACTTACCACATCCAGATGGACCAATAAAAGCAATCACTTCATTTTGGTAAATATTAAGATCAATGCCTTTAATCGCTTCAGATTCACCATAATAAACATGAACATCAGTTGTACTCAGTTTTACAACATCCGATTTTGCTTCTTTTTTATTTTCGCTTTGCGTGTCAAATTGTGAAACAAACGAAGTTGACGTTTTTTGATTTGCATCTTGAGATGTAAATTGTGTTTGATCTGAATTCACTGATTGATCCTTTTTTAAGGAATTTTGAGTTACTTGCGAAGTTACTGTATTCATATTTTGCTCCGACTACCAACGGACTTCAAATTTCTTACGTAACCAGATCGCTAAACTATTTAAGCTAATCATCATCGCAAGGAGAACAATAATGGCTGCAGCAGTACGACCTTCAAAGAAGTTACGAAGTTCATTACCCTGCCACAAGAAAATCTGTACAGGCAGCGCTGTAGATTGATCAAATGGACTTGCTGGAACACTGGCTACAAAAGCACTCATACCAATCAACAACAACGGCGCAGTCTCACCCAATGCTTGAGCCACACCAATAATTGCACCTGTTAAAATACCTGGTAATGCCAAAGGTAGAACGTGATGAAAAACAGTTTGCAGTCTTGATGCACCCAATCCTAATGCAGCTTGGCGAATCGAAGGTGGAACGGCTTTTAAAGAAGCCCGTGTCGTAATAATCACCGTTGGCAATGTCATTAAACTTAACACAAGACCACCCACCAAAGGGGCAGATAATGGTAAATGCATCCAACCAATAAAAATTGCAGCACCAAGCAAACCAAATACAATCGATGGAACAGCAGCCAAATTATTGATGTTGACTTCTACAATATCTGTAATCCAGTTCTTTGGTGCGAACTCTTCAAGATAGATCGCAGATGCAACGCCGATTGGAATCGAAATAAAGATTACAATCAACATCATAAACAATGAGCCCATGAATGCACCAGCTAAACCAGATGTCGCTGGTGAACTACGAGAGTCAGGACTCGTGAAAATATTCGTGTTAAATGAATTTTCGATGACACCTTTAGCCTTGAGTTCATCAGCAATTTGACGAATCTCAGGACTAAGTTGTTGCTGTTCATCTGGCAAAGAACGATCAATATTACCTGCAAGCCACACATCAATATTTGCATCAGCAAGGACTTTTACATCGACTGTTTTACCAACCAAGCTTGGATCATTCATCACCATATCACGGATACGATATGCTTCAGAGCTCGTATAGATATAGCTTAAATCATCACGTTGTGCTTCAAGTTGAGGATCTTGTTTGATCATTGCATTGATGATCAATGCATCCCAATCCACCATGCCAACTTCAGTCTGCCACTCAATAAAGCGTTCTTCATACTGAGCTGGATTCTCACCTTCAGCCAGTACAGGTTTTGGACCAACTTCAATAATTTTTGGATCGAAATAGATTGGCAAATTCATGCTACTTTGCCAAAAAGCAGGCAAGCCTTTCGCTAAAATACTACCGAATAGCAATACTACGAAGAATAAGCCAGCAATCACTGCTGAAAAACCGAAGAAACGGAACGTCTTTTCTTTACGATGACGTTTAGCTAAAGAATTCTGAATAGTCTTCTTACGCTTTTCTCTAAGCTGCTCAGCTGTTGCTGAATCAACTGTCTCGAGAGTATTAGGATTAGAAGTACTCATTAGTCGTATTGCTCACGGTATTTACGCACGATGTAAAGTGCAACAATGTTCAAACCTAAAGTAATCACAAACAATGTAAGTCCTAGTGCGAAAGCGACTAATGCTTGCGGACTTGCAAAGTCAGTATCACCTGTTAATTGATTAACAATCGTAATCGTTACGGTCGAAACAGCTTCTAATGGATTTGCGTGTAAAAGAGGACTGTTACCAGCTGCTAGAACTACGATCATAGTTTCGCCAATTGCACGGGAAGCAGCCAATAAAAATGCACCAATAATGCCAGGCAACGCTGCTGGAATGACCACTTTACGAATCGTTTCAGATTTGGTCGCCCCTAATCCTAAAGATCCATCACGTAATGCTCGAGGCACTTGAGTAATAATGTCATCAGATAAAGAAGACACAAAAGGAATGATCATGATTCCCATGACAAAACCTGCAGTGAGCGCACTCGTTGCGTTGATATCAATTCCAACCATTGCCCCTACAGTTTTAATAAATGGGCCAATAATCATGAGTGCAAATACACCATAAACGATCGTTGGAATACCAGCTAAAACTTCAATGGTCGGTTTTGCCCAAGAACGGAAGCGAGGAGAAGCATATTCAGCCAAATAAATCGCGATCATTAAACCTACTGGTACAGCAACCAATAGTGCGATCCCACTGACCATGAGCGTACCCCACAACAATGGAAGTAAACCATAGCTTCCTTCTGCACTTCCCGAAGTACTGAAACCCGGGTTCCACTCTGTTCCAAAGAAGAAATCAAAAGGATTAACAAAGCTGAAGAAGCGCATCGCTTCTCCAAACATCGACATTACAATTCCAAGTGTTGTAAGAATTGCGACACCAGAACATAAAGCTAAGCCAACATTGATGACTTTCTCGACCTGATTACGCGCTCTAAAATCTTGGCTAATTCTTTTTTTTGCCCATACTAAACCTGCCAATGCAGCGCAAATGACAACTGCTAATTTTGCAAAAGAGCCAATAGTTGAAAATTTACTCAGTTGCTCTGCAGCTGCAACTTCATAGGACGTTGCTGTATCACTGACACCAAATCCGGATGCAATCGCTTGAACACGGTCAACAACTACGTTTAGGCTTGCTGGATCTAGACTTGCTTTAATATCCTGTGGCAAATGATTAAGCACCACCTGCTCCAAGATCGTTGGCTCAACCAAGTTCCAAACAATCAAAATTAAAAATGCAGGGATACCACACCACAACGCAACTAATGCCCCATAGTAACCAGGACGTGAATGCAAAGCGGCAGAGTTATTTCCCTGACCTGCTAAGTTACGGCTTTTGCGTAATCCGATTTGATAGGCAATGGCGATGATCGCCAGTAACACACCTATAAGTAGCAGATTCATGTATTCTCCACTGTCTTTTCAATTTTCATGGTTTGAAAAAACTTTTTTCAATGAAAAAACCAATGGCAGGATAATTCCTGCCATTAGTTTGTCGTTTGATTACTTAACAGCTTTACCTGCTTTAAAGTTTGCCAAAATTGATGCGCGCTCTTTGTCAGAGAGTGAAATTAAGCCCGCTTTTTCTAATTTAGAACCTTTACCTGAAACACGCTTGTTTAAGAAATATTCAGTAAACTGTGCTAAACCTTTGATTGATTTCAAGTGTTCACCTTTTACATAGAAGAATAATGGGCGTGATACAGGGTAAGAACCATTTAAAATCGTGTTTTCAGACGGTGCCACATTGTTCACAGTTGCAACGCGTAAACGGTCACGGTTTTGATCATAGAAACCTAAACCAAACACACCAACAGCACTTGGAGAAGTTTTTAAGCGTGCAAGTGTTTCTGTATAGTCACCCGCAATTTCCACAACACGACCATCTTTACGGAACGTTGTGCAAGCTTTCTTTTTGCCATCTTTATCTAAAGCTTTAATAGCAGCATACGATTCACAACCAGCGTCCACCATTTTCTCCTGGAAGACTTCACGTGTACCATGATTCGATGCTGGGATTACAAGCGTGATTGGCTCATTTGGTAATGATTTATCAATTTGATTCCAACGCGTATATGGGTTTTTTACCATTTTACCGTTTGAAGGCAATTCAGCTGCCAAAGCTGCAAATACATGTTGTGGACGTAATTTATAAGCTGCTTTGTTAGCATTTGAAGCAAATACGATACCGTCGTAACCGATTTTAATTTCTAATACTTGGTTAACGCCATTTTTCTTACATTCAGCCAATTCGCTCGATTTAATTGCACGAGATGAGTTAGCAATATCGATCGTATTGTCGCCAACACCATTACAAAATTGTTTTAAACCACCCGACGAACCGCCTGAACCAACTACTGGTGTTTTAAATTGAGGGAAGTTATTACCGAATTCTTCAGCCACAATACTTGCATATGGCAATACTGTAGAAGAACCCGCAATTTGAATTGTGTCACGTGCTGCATTTGCGGTTGTTGCTACAGCTGCCCCAGAAAGTGCTAATGCAATTGCAATATTTGTAAAGCGCATCATGTTATCTCTCAATTTATGCAAATTTGGAGTACGCTACTTTTTATTGAAGTATTGTACTTATTTCGATACATGCATTTTGATTTGATAATATGACAATAAGGTTACAGCTTTATTACGATTTTATTATTTTTATTACACCAACCTGCTTATTTATTTTTTAATTATATTTCAACGTTTTATAATAATTACGGTTAAATACTGATGTTTTTATTACCTACTTATTCTTTAATAATTACCCCCCTAATTCCGCATAAAGATTTCTTCAATCATGATTTAAAAATATGTCAAAGTTATGAATTTTGAATATCAAAAAAGCGCTCAATTGAGCGCTTTTTTTCAAAAACAATCTATTAATCGATTGGTGGCGTATATGAACCATCAGCAATTGAAGCTTTGATGCGATCAGACTCAGCCAGTACAAGCGCAAGCAAGTTCTTCACATTGTCTAAAGTTGCTACTGGACTTAAAGTTGTCATTTTCAATGATTGAACCTGACCGACTTTAGTCACACCAATATTCGCTTCACCACGTGCAAACAATTCATCCGCAACGTTTTGGTTCAGTGTATCGAGTAATTCTGTTGGGTAACCTTCAGGAATTACACGGAATAAGACTGATGCAAATTGTGGCTCAACCAATAACTCTAAACCATCTGTTGCTTTAATATAATCTGCAACATCACGCGTTAAAGTAACACCATGATCAATCATAGAGCCGTAAAGCTCTTCACCGAGTGCTTCAATCGTCATCCACAATTTCAACGCATCAAAACGACGTGTTGTTTGTAGAGATTTAGAAACAAGGTTTGGTACGCCATGCTCTTCATCATAAGCAGAGTTTAAGTATTCCGCTTCATAATGCATAAAGCGATAGTTCGCTTCATCTTTAAGTAAGAATGCACCACAAGAAATCGTTTGGAAGTAATGCTTATGGAAATCAAGTGTGATTGAATCAGAAAGCTCGATACCATCTAACAAATCACGGTGATTATTAGATAGGATTAAAGCACCGCCCCATGCTGCATCGATATGCATCCACGCGCCATACTTGTTGGTGATTTCACGGACTTTCTTCAATGGATCAATTGCACCCGCATCGGTAGTCCCTGCAGTTGCAACCACACATGCCACAATTTTGCCTTCATTTTGAAGGTGTGCCATGGTTTTCTCTAGTGCATTCATGTCCATACGCGCATTTTCGTCGACAGGCACAGTCACTACAGATTGGAAGCCCATTCCCATCATCGCCATGTTCTTTTGCACAGAGAAGTGAGCATTTTCAGAACAAATGACTTTAACGTTTCGCATCGCTTCCGCAGGTACGCCATCACGCTGAACAGACCACGGATTGCCGTTTTCGTCTTTCCAGTTTTTCGCGATACATGCATCACGTGCAAGCAATACACCCATCAAGTTTGACTGCGTACCGCCAGAGGTGAACACACCTGCTTGACCTGCACCATAACCAACTTTTTGACGAAGCCAATCGATCAACTGAACTTCCATCAATGAACCTGCAGGGCTTTGATCCCATGAGTCCATCGATTGGTTAGTTGCGTTAATGAGTACTTCTGCGATTTGGCTAGTCACCATAGTAGGACAATGCAAATGCGCTAAAGAATGAGGATGATGTACTTTTAAGCTCTTATTAAGGAATAGCTCAACCATACGCTCTAATGACTTTTCCACACCCAATCCTTCTTTAGAAGGATTAAATGCAATTGCACTGCGTAGCTCTTTAATGCTACCGCCTGTGTACATTTTGTCATTTTGTAACCAAGCTGCTACTGCTTGAGTTGCCTGATCCATTGCTGACGTATAGTCAGCAATGGATGCAGCATCATTACAGAGCAAAGCTTTACGGTGTTCTGCAAAATCTACCATGAATTAAGCGCCTCGTACCGCAACTAATGCTTCAGAAATTGCTTTCTTAAAGCGCACAATTACTTCTTCACATTCAGCTTGGTTAATAATTAATGGGCAAAGTAGACGAATCACTGTACCGTTACGCCCACCCTTTTCTAACAACAATTTGTTGTTGAAACACGCTGCTTGGATTGCAGCAGCCAATTGACCATCTGCAGGAAGTGAACCCATATGGTCAGCAGGTTTACGCTCATCAACGATTTCGATACCGATCATTAAACCGCGGCCACGTACATTACCGATACATGGGAATTCTACAGCTAATTTCTTCAATTCAGCTTGAAGGAAATCACCGCGCTCTTGTGCGTTTTGCGCAAGATTTTGCTCTTTAATCGTTTTGATCGTAGCAAGACCAGTACCCATAGCCAATTGGTTACCACGGAAAGTACCCGTGTGACCTGCAGGCTGCCAAGCATCAAACTTACGCTTAATACCAAGTACTGCAAGTGGTAAGCTTCCACCTACTGCTTTCGACATCACTACAACATCAGGTTCGATACCCGCATGTTCAAAGGCAAACATTTTTCCTGAACGCGCGAAACCAGCTTGTACTTCATCAAGAATTAAAACGATGTTGTGCTTTTCAGTCACTTCACGAATTTTTTTCAACCATTTTACAGGTGCTGTAACCACACCGCCCTCGCCTTGAATCGCTTCAAGGATAACTGCAGCAGGCTTAGTCACACCGCTTTCAACATCTTCGATGAAGTTTTCAAAGAAATAAGTAAGCGCGTCAACACCCGCTTCACCGCCTAAACCTAGTGGGCAACGGTATTCATGTGGATACGGCATGAATTGAACGCCTGGCATTAAACCATTAACAGCGTTTTTAGCAGACAAATTACCTGTCATTGCTAATGAGCCGTGAGTCATACCATGGTAGCCACCAGAGAAGCTGATAACAGTGCCACGGCCAGTATATGTTTTTGCAAGTTTAATTGCTGCTTCTGTACCATCTGCACCAGATGGACCACAGAACTGTAGGCAGTACTCTTCTTTACCACCCGGTAATTCAGCAAGTAAAGCTTCAGTAAAAGCATCTTTTAAAGGTGTCGTTAAATCCAAAGTATGTAATGGAAGACCACTCGCTAAAGTGTCTTGAATACTTTGAATGACCGCAGGATGATTATGGCCCAAAGCCAATGTTCCTGCCCCAGCTAAACAATCGAGGTACTCTGTACCTTCAACATCAGTAACCCAGCAACCTTGTGCTTTTGCTATCGCTAACGGCAATTTACGTGGATAGCTACGAACATTAGATTCCATCTGACTTTGGCGAGTCAAATAGTATTCGTTAGTAGAATTAGGTGCAGGATTTACAGAAGAAACGCTCATATCGAATTACCATCTCTGATATGGGTTAATAGAAATAAGTCGGGTGACTTGCGGTCCTTTGACTCGGTGCTTTATAGAGTTCTAGTTAGCCTATTGTGTAGAGTTATAACTAGAGGGCGCGATGATAACGAATTTTGAAATAAAATAAATAGATTTCTATCGTTTTCACCAGCAGATTCTAAAATATTAATGTGACAAATTGATAACTTGTATAGATTTCAAACTGTACCACTTCTATTTTAGATAAGTTTGAACTTGAGCTAAAGTAAAACAGTCCAAATTATGCAAAAAATGTTCAATTTTTTTTGCTGATTTGAACTGACTTTTTCAGTATTCCTAAATTCGAGCTTGGGCTAAAGCATAGTTTTGTAACATTATGAATCTTATATATTCATGTAGTTGTACGTGTGTGATTAAAACCACTTTTTTCACTCATTTTTTTAAGAATAGTTTCAAGAGCTCTCGATTAAAATACATCAGCAACCCCATCATCACAACGACAATTCCCCACAAGGCTTCATTATGAATAATTTCATTATTTAAGGATGCCCCCAAAACTAGGGCGATGACTGGCGTCATGACATTACTCAAAGACACTGTCGACGCTGCTAAGCGGCGAATTAACCAAAAATAGCACAGCATCGCAACAATTGATGACATGATCATTGTGAATAAAAAACCCACCATCGCTTGCGTACTTGGTAGCACGGTTGGGATTTGTTGCCAAATGAATGGAATGATTAAGAGTGATCCTAGAGCTGAAACGATTAATGAACCAGACGCCTGACTCATGGGGCTTAAAGGTGCATTAATTTGTTTGACCCAAAAAATCGAACTGATATACGACACCATACTGATCAGCATCAAAACCACACCCCAAGGATTGACTCGCTCATCTGCAGATTCTGCAAAAACAAATGTGAGACCTAATACGGCAATGACCATTCCACTCCATTGTAAAATAGACAACTTATGTGTTTTTAGGATGAGATGTCCAATGAGACCTGCAATCAATGGCGAAAATCCGAAGATCAGTGCCATTAAGCCTGACGTTAAATAATTCGCTGCCAAATAGATAAATAACTGCGCACCTATTAAATTTAGGCTACCAGCTACATAACTTTTCAGCGATACATGATCAAACGGGAGTGGATCACGCATCATTTTGAGCAACGCCAAAGCAATTATAGATGCACCAAAGTATCGAATGATGAGCACCCACATTGGATGAATTTCTGCAACACTCCATACAATGGCAAGTGGTGTTGCAGCCCATATCAATACCAATAAGGCATATATACTCGCAACGACCATTATATTTGAGGAACTAGAATTCATAATTTGCTCAAAATTAAATCAATATTTTCTTAGGCACATAAAAAACAGACCTAAGTTACCCTAGGTCTGTTGCACAATCTCACCAAGTTTACTTCACAAGTTTACGAAGGTCTTGGCTAAGATCTAAATATTTATCTGCTTCAAATGCAGCTTGTTTGCTAATCAATTTTTTAAGATGACGCATTTCTTTAGCCGCATTTACCGTAATACCACCAACAATAATACCGTCAGTCACACCGAACAATACAAATGAAGATTCTGCACGTAGCTCAGGATTGATTTCACCACGTACTAACCACTCAGCTGCTGCCATATCACCTACGAATTGGTAGTTAATGTCCAACTGATCTGTCCAGAACCATGCTGGATTAGGAGTAGGATGTTCTACACCCATCACATGGCGTGCAAAGATACCTGCTTGAAGATTGGCATTTTCCCAAGTCTCAACACGACGGTGGTTACCACAGTCACGAAGTTGAGTTGCCACATCACCTGCCGCATAAATATCGGCATTCGAGGTTTGGCAATTTTCGTTTACTTTGATCGCGAGATCAACGTCAAGACCAGCATCAACTGCCAACTGTGCATTTGGCACAATACCGATACCGTAAACCACAGCATCCGCACGAAGTTCTTCGCCATCAGCTAAAGTCACCACAATTTCTTCGCCATCAAGCTTGCAATCTGCAATTGAAGTTGAAAGACGAACATCCACACCTGCCAATTTTTGCTGTTCAAGCAAGAATTCACTCAAGATGCGTGGCGATGAACGCCCCATCACCATTGGTCCCATTTCAATGACAGTGACTTCACATTCTTTGAAACGTGCAGATGATGCAAGCTCAAGACCGATTACACCACCACCAATCAGGATGATACGTTGACCTTTTTGTAACACTGGTACAAGGGCTTGTGAATCTTCAAGATTACGCAGCGTGTAAACATGTTTGCCAAGTGCATCGAAGTTTGGAAGACGACGTGCTGCACCGCCAGTTGCAATCAGCAATTTGTCATAAGCAACAACATCACCATTTTGAAGTTCGACAGTTTTGGCTTCAGCGTTGATTTTCACGACACCATTACCGCGAATTGCTGTCACACCAAGATCTGCTAATTTTTCTTCAGATAAAATTTCAATCTTGGTTTCTTCAGGTTTTAAAATCACGTCTTTAGACAGTGGTGGACGCTCATAAGGAAGATGCGTTTCATCACCAATTAATGTGATTTTACCTTCATATTTGTTTGCACGAAGCTCAAGGATCGCACTTGCGCCTGCTTGACCCGCACCAACGATGACGATGTTGTTTACATTGCTCATGGGATTAACCTTTTAATTCCGCAGATACGATACCGAAGCCCGCAATCCACTCACTAATATCTTCATAGCAGTGAGTTGTCATTTCATACTCACCAACTTCGCTCAGTGCAGCAAATGCTGCCATCCAGCAACGCACTTCTTGACCACCACGACCACCTTCGACACGAATTTCTGCCTCAGTCATCGCTTCCATTGCAGCAAAATCTGCTTGTTTAAATTTCTCAAGCAATGCGATATCCCACTCAGGGCTCAGCGGTACTGCAACTGATGTATCTCCAGCAGCAAGTTTCTGACCAACTGCAATAATTTTCGCTTGACGCGCATTACGTGCTTCTTCAGTTGGATTACGGCCAGCAATTAAAAACTCTTCAACTTCTGGTGGCACTGAACCCATTTGAGGTGTTGGTGGATCATGAGACAAACCACCTGTACCCAATACAAGTACACGCTCATTTTCAAGATTAAGTGACTTTATATATTGTCCAACCGCACGACCTAAAGCAATAGTACGCTTTGTGGTTGGCATTGGAGCGGCAGCGCCATTAATAAATATTGGAATCGTTTTATAACGATCAAGTTTTCCATCACAAAGGAAGTGTAATGGTTGAGTCACACCATGGTCAGCCTGCATACGATATGAGTATGCAACATCAACACCCTCATCTAGAACTTGACGCACAAGCGCCAAAGCCTTGTCTTCAGGAACATCGATTTTATTGTCAATTTTACCGTAATCCCAGTCACCAGCAGCCGTAGCACGGATACCGACACAGAAACTTGGCATAAGGTCGTAGAAAAAACCGTTAAAATGGTCTGGACCAAAAGTAATGATCAGTGTTGGATCGTAAGCTTTTACTTCAGCAGATAATTGTTCAAAAGCAGCACGTACTTTTTGCTCTTTTGACTGATCTTGAGGTGAAGCAAATTCCATTAAAGGACTGTGCGAAGCACAAATAAGTTTAACGGCCATGAGAGACTCCTTAAAAGGAAGGCAGCCTTAGAACAGGCTGCCGATAAGTCCATTTTTTAGACTAGATTTTATTCGTCAAAGAAACCAGCACGTGGTTGACGTAGACCACGAATACCCAAACCACATTCTGCATTGATCAGAACACCAGTTAAAGGTCGGTTATTTTGACGAGATGCCAAGAGCACATAAGAACCTGTCATTTCTTCAGGCTCAGGTAAGAAGTTCAACGGCATACCACGCGCGATTTTCTCAGGATCACGCGCATCTAAAAGACCTAGATTTTCTTGGCCTAATGATGCAGCACCTTTAATGTTTACATTCATACCTGACGGCGCAACAGCATTCACACGAACTTTGGGTGCAAGCTCGTACGCCAATTCCTTCATGATGCCTACGCCAGCATGCTTAGATGCTGTGTAAACTGGACCACCACCCGCAGAATATAATGCTGAGTTAGATAGTGTGAAGATTATCGAACCTTCAGATTTTACTAACTCATCAAGTGCAGCTTTAGCACCTAGAATTAATGCTTTCGTATTAATTCCCATGATTTCGTCAAACGCTTTATCAAGTTGCTCACCTGAAGTATTGACGATATCTGCGTAGTGATCCCAGATTCCTGCATTACCAATAAAGCAATCAAGCTTACCAAAACGCTCAACAGTTGCTTTTACAGCACGGACATTGTCTTCATAGTTGGCAACATCACCAGCGATTGCAACAATTTGATCACCAAAGCGTTCTTTTAAAGCATCGACTTTAGATTGTGAACGTTGTAACACACCAACGTGTGCACCTTCTTCAAGGAAGCGTTCAACTAAAGCCCAACCTAAACCAGAACCACCACCTGTGATCAGTGCAACTTCGCCTTTAAGCCAACCCATGATTACTCTCCTGCCATCTCAACGTATAACGCACCATCTTCAACAATCACTGGGAAAGTTTGAATTGGATCTGTCGCTGGTAAACATAATGCTTGACCGGTTTTTAAACAGAAGCGAGCTGAATGCAATGGGCATTCGACAGTGCCATCGTCTTCAAGATAACCTTCTGACATTGAAGCATTACCATGAGAACAACGGTCATTCATTGCGAAGAACTCACCACCATTGTTAAACACTGCAAGCGCATCGATACCGTTAACGCCGCAATCTACTTTCAACGCTTCGCCTTCGTCTAATTCGTCAACTTGGCAAACAAAAATCTTATTCATTAGAAGAATACACTCAGGTTGTGAGAGTTATAGGTAACTTGATCAAGCGTGATCTTACGGTTGAAAATTTGGAAGCCTAAGCCACCTTCAACTTTACGGATCTTGTCATGACGTTTACCACAGTAAATCGTGACATCTTTCTCTTTTTGTGTACGGTACAAAAGATATGTAACGTATACATCGTATTCGCCTTCAACTTCAGTAGCTTCTACGATCACGTTACTCACCATATGGGTTGTACGTGATGGAGGCTCTTCAGCCCACGCCATACCTGTTTCAAGACGAGCAACACGACGCTCTAAAAGATCTTTCGTATCATTGAACACCCAAGTTGTAGGTGGTTCAATTGAACGACGACGGTCACGCGTTTGAGCATTTGGTGTTGTACGTAGCGTGTAAGAAATATCTTCAGCTAACGTATCTAACCAATCGCGAAATTTCCAATCGTCAAGCAATTTCGCTTCACGATAGAGGAATTGACTAATTTGATGGTGAAGTTCTAAACTCACTTGACTCATTTCATAAGCTCCTTCTCATATTCGTCAGCTGCTTTCTCAACATCTTCCCATTTTTCATGGATTAGCAAGTCTGCCCAACGACGGTACATGCCGCGTGCCGCAGTTTCTGAGAAAATATAGTTAGTGATACCAGGGATACCATCTTCACGAATTTTCTCGTTACCAAGACCCATTTCCATAATGAGTTTATTTTGACGCGCTTTGTAACCACGTAAGACTTTTTGAATTTCGATCCAGTTTTCAGAGTCATCTTGCTCTAAGAAACCAGCTGGACCAAATGCACGTGTCGCAGAACGTTCAAACGCTTCTTTCACTTCTTGTGACGCTTCAGCATCCGCAATACAGAACGCCCATACTTCAGTTTTGTTTGGACCACGTGGATGCCATACGCGAAGTGTTGCTGTACCGTTTAACCAAGACAATGTTGGGAACATCGTGTTGTGACCAGCAAGACGTAACGCACGGATTTCACCAAGACGCTCTTTAACTTCTTCGTAAGTTTCGCGGAAATAGTTTGCTACTTCACCATCAACCCATACGTTTGCATCTGGTTTCTCTGTAAAGAAAAAGCCTGAACCGTGACCACGTGAACCATATTGGATTGCGTCTTTCGCAGTTTCCCATACAGGACGTGCAGTTTGCGCAGCACCTAATTTCTTAGTAGATTCGTCATCAGGTTTAGCACCTAATACTTGAATCGCAGATGCGTGAGAGAACAATGCATGATATTGGTCAGATGCAAACTGTTCAGCCGCAAATTTCCAGTTACATTCGATTTCCCACTTATGAACACCACCGATGATCTCAGTACCACCTGGACGACGATCTAATACGCCGTCTAAGTACCAAGCGATATCACCCATGTATTCTTCAAGATCTGGAGTTGTTTCATCCCAACAACCGAAGATTAAGCCTTTATAAGACTTCACACGGTTTACTTCGATCAAACTCCACTTCTCTTTACATGCGCCTTGAGGGAATGCACGATCTTCAAGAGGAATATCTTTAAGAGAGCCGTCTACGCCATAAGACCAACCATGGTATGGACATGTAAATGCACGAGTGTTACCGCAGTCAGCAAAGCTCACGCGCATTGAACGGTGACGACATTGGTTTAACAATGCTTTGATTGAACCGTCTTTTTGACGTACCACGATGATCGGATCTTCACCCATATAGGTATTGAAGAAATCACCAGCCTTTGGAATTTGGCTTTCATGGCAAAGGAATAACCATGTACGACCGAACACACGTTCAAGTTCTAGTTCATAGATATCTGGATCTGTATAAATAGATGGCGTGATACGTCCATTTTGTGCATCGACTAAAGCATCGATTTCGCGCACATCAATTTTCCCACTCATGAAAAGCTCTCCTGTGACTAAATTAGACACAAACTAATAGACTCAACTTTGCAGAGATAATGAGTTTTGAACGAGTTTTGGGGAAATATTTTTTTTGTTTGAATCAAGATGTTTTATCGATAAATTAATCAATCGCTCAATACGTGAATTTTACCATATTTTAATAATAACGTTGATATTTCAATATGCTCAGCCCCACTTCACCGAATATCCATTTGTGAACTATACTCGCACTTGATCATATTTAGACATTATATGAATCAATCTTTGGATGATTTTTTTATGGAACTACGACACCTACGATATTTCATTGCTGTGGCAGAAGAACTCAACTTCACCAAAGCAGCCTTGCGCCTTTATACTGCTCAGCCATCATTGAGCCAGCAGATTAAAGATCTTGAAGATGAAATTGGCGTCCCTTTGCTTTATCGTACAAAACGTAAGGTAGAACTCACTGAGGAGGGTCAAGTCTTCCTTGAACAAGCTCGCCTCACGATAGCCCAAGCAGACAAAGCAGTCGCAATGACTCGTCAGATTGCCAAATCTAAACAGCAATTGTTACGTATCGGCTTTGTTCCCGTCGTTGAAATGAAAATTTTTCCTTACGTTCTCCCTAATCTTCGTGTTCAAAACCGGGATTTAAAGATTGAATTGTTAAGCTTAAACAACTCCGATCAGTCAAAAATGTTAAAAAAAGGCGAAATTGATATCGCTTTTACTCGTCAAAATCTATTTAGTGATGAAATCGAAAGTCAATTTGTTTTACGAGAACCTTTGATTTTCTTACTCCCCAAAGATCATCCACTCGCTAAATACGATCGCATTCCAGTAAAAGAGCTCGATGGAATCGATTTCATTATTCCTTCTGAACAGCAATCTCAAACCCTAAATAAGATCATTCTAGATTTTGCAAAATACCATCAAATCAATTTAAATATTGTTCAAACTGCAGACAATATCCTCTTTAACATTAATTCTATTGGCATGAACCTGGGCTGTACTTTTCTACCTGGATATATCGCACCACTGACGATGAACAACACCGTGATTCGACCGCTAGACGTGGAATTACCTTCAATCGATTTATTTGCAAGCTATAGAAAAAGTACTAACTCAGAAGGCGTCAAAAAATTTATGGACTTACTGAGCTCTGTTTTTTACCTTGATATTAATCGTAATTAATTAATTTTTTTTCAAATTAATGATCACCGTTAAACATAGCGGTGATTTTTATTTTTTATTTCAACCATCAGTCTTAGACTTTAGTCTAATAAAGTTTTACGAATATCATCATAAATTGTATGAATTCAGGCTTTAGATTAGACTAATTTTTAAACAACCCATTAACTAACTAGACTTGCTCTACCACTTAAGTCTAATAAATTAAAACAGATCAATGCTCAATATTGATTATCAATATGCAGATTTAAACGTATTAAACACATGTTCTGTATTTTCAGTTTTAAAAAAGAGGATGATTAAATCATCCTCTTTTTAGTTTTTTAGGATCTGAAATTATTTAACACCATGAACTG
Source organism: Acinetobacter sp. ANC_7511 (assembly GCF_056779975.1). Classification (NCBI taxonomy): domain Bacteria; kingdom Pseudomonadati; phylum Pseudomonadota; class Gammaproteobacteria; order Moraxellales; family Moraxellaceae; genus Acinetobacter; species Acinetobacter sp. ANC_7511. Next base: position 78,214 of record NZ_JBWYIY010000004.1, on the reverse strand, counting down.
CTAGATAATTTTTGATCAACGTATTAAATTCTTCTGCTTTTTCAACTTGTGACCAGTGACCGCACTGACTGAAAATATGTGCATCAGCATTAGGAACGATATTTAAAATGTCCCAAGTACGAGACACAGGAATCACCACATCTTGAGTACCATGAATCAATAATACAGGAACTGTAATATCTTTCATTTTTTCAAAGTCTAATGGGAACTCGAAACGATCACGGTCACGCGCACCCACAACATCCATTAAACGATCAGATGCGTAGTCATTCGCCGCAGAATCAAAACGTACTTTTACCAGCTCATCTGTAATTAAGTCTTTATTTACAACGAACATTGAAAGTGTCTTACGAATACCTTCTTCTGTTAAAACTGGGTTTGCATGCGCTTTTAGGGCTGCAGTTTGTTTTGCACCACCTGTACCCATTGAAACAATACCGAGTACACGCTCTGGATAATCAAGTGCCAATTGGAATGCTAACCAACCACCTAGCGAATTACCTACTAACCATGTTTTTTCAATACCAAGTGCATCAAGAGTACGAATTGCATGATCAACCCATGCACGGATACCGTATTGAGTTCCTGGTGCAACGACCGTTTGACCATAACCAATGGTATCAATTGCGATACAACGCGCTTGCTCACCAATTGCAGGTAAATTCAACCACCAGTTAGCAGCTGCTGATACACCAGTACCAGAACCATGAAGGAATAAAATAGGCGTGCCTTCACCAATTTCATGATAATGGGTTAACTCACCTTCAGCAGTTTCGATCCATTTATCTTCTAAACCAAAGAATGAATCCGTTTTGTATTCTGGGATTTGCACAGTGCTCATCATAGTCCTCTACTGTCTATAACTGATCATATATTTGTGAAACAATCATCAGTTGATGTTTACAAATGATAGTTTTACAGGCTTATATTAACTGCTCTGTACCTTTCAACTGATATAAATTTACGATTGCATCCATCTTTTTACCAATTAAATAAATTGCTGTTTTTCCTTATTTTTTTAAAATCAATATTCACCCTCTGAATATGACTTAATAAGATCTCGATATAATCCTTACTCATCATATCGAGATCAATTTCATTCTTCAGAATTTATAACTATAACTTAACGCCACACGATGCTCTTCTAAATCACTCAAGGTGCCTGGAGCATTGATGTTGTTATAATTAGTATCAATGAACATGTAGTTGAAACCAAGACCTTTGTACTTACCTTCTGGCACAACATAGTTCACAATCACATTATTTTCGTTCTCACGACCTCGACCTGGTGTTGTAGTATCAATATTCCAACCTTGGAAATGACGCACAGTTGCCGATAATCCTGGGACACCCATTTCTTTAAAATTATAGGTATAACCAACGCTCCAAGATTTCTCATCTTTACGAATAAAGCTTGCAACAGACCAGTTATCTAAATACGGCTGTGGCACCCAACCGCCCAATGTTGGGAACATGCCTGAACCACCCATGTCACCAAACATTTGTTGGTAGCCCAATTGAACCGTGTGCATACCATGGTTAATTTTCGTACCTACAGAAACCGCTTGACTGTCGATTTCACCGTATAACTTGTCGCCTGAATCACTGTTATCAAAGTAGCGAACATGGCTATCCAGCTTAGTTTTCTCAGTTAAGTTTGTCTTGAATGTTGCTGCTGCATAATGTTGTTGATAGATGTCTGTTACATCGGCATACCAATAGCTACCACCAATTTCTGGTGTAAATTGATGATCTACACCCGCAATATATATGCCATCACTATTTGTTTTGGCAGTGGCAAAGTTATTATTTGGAAATAAGCTAAAGTCTTGGTATTGGTTGTCGTAACGTGCATTAATCCCATCAATATAAGCTAAAGTGAGTTTAGTATCTTTGATGTCTTTTGATTCTAACCAAGCACCACTGTATGTCGTAAGTAATTGACGTGATGGATCAAAAAACAATACCGGTGACATTGGTAATAAATCACCTACTTTTAACTCAGTTTTTGCGTATTTAACTTTTAATGTTGCGCCTAATTTTGCGTTATCTTTTTCAACTTTTTTGTTCGCATAATCATATGGCATGTGAATATCATCGACAGTGCCTTGAGACTTTAAGCCAACCGCATATTGTGCCAAAAGGTCTGCACCCACTTGAATGCCTGCACCAATATCGTGATAACCCGATTTAGCATCTAAAGTGATTGCTTGCGTCCAGTTACCATAATCTAGATTTGGTGCTGTATCGTAATTACGTTCTAAATAGAAATTTTTAAATTTAAGCTGAACATTTGAATCAGCCACAAAATTCGCGTGAGCAGCAGTTGTCCCTAGAGTTGTTGCAGCAATCATTGCTAGCCATAATTTTTGATGACGCATGGCTTCATCCTATACTCAAATCAGCGTTGATGAGCATATTGCTAAATTGTGCACTCTGAAGAAATCAGACTAGAGTCTAAAAAAAATTTAGACTTTTCCGATGAAAAACAATACTTTAAAAACTCTCATTGTTATAAACAATTAATAATAGCTCAGTAACTAAGCAAATTAACTTTTACTATGGATAATTTATTATATTTTAATATCTTACAAATTAACCCAGAAGCATTTTGCCATTTTATTTAATAGTTTTTAAGTTTAACAATCACGATACGCTCTACACCAAATCACTCAATATAAGCACCCAAACATCTCACGCAATTGTTTTTTTATATGTATCTTTTCTAAATTCATAAAAAAAGCACTCCTAAGAGTGCTCTTTCAAATCACTTTTAAATTATGCGTTAAGTTCTTTTGCTTTAGCCATAGTCAAAGCTAGATCTTCAATCATGTCTTCCTGACCACCAACAGTACCACGGCGACCAAGCTCCATTAAGATTTCACGCGCAGATACGCCATATTTCGCTTCAGCACGTTTAGCGAACAATAGGAATGAAGAGTAAACACCCGCATAACCTAAAGTAGCTGCATCACGGTCTGCACGAATTGGGTTGTGCATCATTGGAATCACGAGATCTTCAGCAACATCTTGTACTTTGAACAAGTCAACGCCTGTGTCCATACCCATACGATTTGCAACAGCGATGAACAATTCAAGTGGTGTGTTACCTGCACCCGCACCGAGACCTGCAGATGCCAAGTCAACACGTACCGCGCCTGCTTCAACAGCAGCAACAGTATTTGATACACCCATACCTAAGTTGTGGTGACCGTGGAAACCCAACTCAATGCTTGGGTCCAAGTGTTGACGTAAGTGTCCAACGCGATCAATTACATCTTGAGGAAGCATGTAACCTGCTGAGTCAGTCACATAAATACAGTTTGCACCGTAAGACACCATCTTCTTCGCTTCTTCTAAAAGACGCTCTGGAGATGCCATGTGAGCCAACATTAAGAAGCCCACTGTGTCCATTTCTAATTTACGCGCAGCGGTGATGTGCTGTTCAGAACAGTCAGCTTCAGTACAGTGAGTTGCAACACGAATCGTTGATACACCGATTTCATGTGCCATTTTCAAGTGGTCAACCGTACCGATACCAGGAAGAAGAAGTGCAGAAACTTTTGCATTCTTCATACGCGGTACAACAGCAGACAAGTATTCTTCGTCAGTCGCAGCAGCAAAACCGTAGTTTACTGATGAACCACCAAGGCCGTCACCGTGAGTGACTTCAATTAATGGTACGCCTGCATCATCAAGTGCTGTTGAAATTGCAATCATTTGCTCAACAGTCGTTTGATGGCGCTGCGGATGCATACCATCACGTAAAGTCATATCATGAACAATAATCTTAGACATGCGGTTGCTCCTTAAGCTTCTTCTTTGTTGAATACGTGTTCAGCAAACATTTCTGCTGTACGAGCAGCTGCAGCTGTCATAATGTCGAGGTTACCTGCATATTTCGGCAAGAAATCACCCAAACCTTCTACTTCCAAGAAGATAGAAACACGGTTACCATCAAAAATTGGACCATTTACAAGTTTGTAACCTGGTACATATTTTTGCACTTCTTTAATCATCGCGTGAACTGATTCAGTGATCGCAGCTTGATCTGGCTCACCTTCAACAAGACAGTGTACTGTGTCACGCATCATAAGTGGTGGCTCAGCAGGGTTAATGATGATGATCGCTTTACCTTTTTTCGCACCACCAACTTTCTCAATAGCACCCGCAGTTGTACGTGTGAATTCGTCGATGTTTTTACGTGTACCAGGACCTACAGATTTTGTAGACACAGTCGCGATGATCTCACCATATTCAACAGGTTGAACACGTGAAACTGCTGCAACCATAGGAATTGTCGCCTGACCACCACACGTTACCATATTCACGTTAGGCACTTCACCTTCTGCAAGTAAAGCTTCTAAGTTCACAGGTGGAACACAGAAAGGACCAATTGCAGCAGGTGTTAAGTCAATCATCAGTACACCAAGTTCATTTAACTTGCGGCTGTTTTCAGCATGTACATATGCAGACGTTGCATCAAAAGCAATTTTGATATCATCTTCAATGACGTGAGGAAGAAGACCATCAACCCCTTCTGCAGTGGTTTTTAAACCCATTTTCGCAGCACGAGCAAGACCTTCAGAAGTAGGATCGATACCCACCATCCAAACTGGCTCTAACCATTCGCTACGTTGAAGTTTGTAAAGCAAATCAGTACCAATGTTACCTGGTCCGATCATTGCACATTTAATCTTTTTCATTAACGTACTCTCTCAAAATTCCGACTTATTCAGCAGCGAAAGCAGCAGTCACTGAACCAAAGCCTTCAATCTCAACTTTGAATTCATCACCTGGGTTTGCTACAACCATAGGGCCTAATGCACCTGTTAAAATAATGTCACCAGCTAACAATGGACGACCACGACGTACCATTTCATCAGCAAGCCAGACAGCTGCATTTAAAGGGTTTGCTAAGCAAGCCTTACCAACACCTTGAGACACGACTTCTTCACCACGTGTCATGATCATTTTACAATTCACTAGATCAAGGTTATCAAGTTTTACAGGACGTGAACCCAATACAAATGCAGCTGAAGATGCATTATCTGCGACAGTGTCAATCAAACTGATCTTCCAGTTTTCAATTCGACTATCCACCACCTCAACAGCAGGAAGTGCATAATCAGTCGCGCTGATAATGTCAGCATAAGTGTGTTTTTCTTTCGTTAAATCTTGTTTGATCACCAAAGCAATTTCCGCTTCTACTTTAGGTTGGATCAATAGACCTGCAGGAATCGCCTCTCCATCACCATAAGCCATGTCTGCAAACAGCATACCGAAGTCAGGTTGATCTACACCGAGTTGTGCTTGAACCACTTTTGATGTCAAACCGATTTTACGCCCAACTAAACGACGACCTTCTGATAAGGCACGCGCTGTATTCACTTCTTGTACAGCGTAAGCGATATCTACATCAGCAGCTTCACCACCCAACGTTGGGCGAATTGGTGCGATTGCACTTTGTGATAATTCAGCAGTTCGTAACGCTTGTGCTACTGATTCAACTACAGCAGAATTAGACATCAAGACTTCCTTCAACTTCATTCGATGATCTATTTGACCTTAGGAAATTGCTTGAAAACAACCTTCTAAAGGACAAATTCTTTTAGAGAGATACCTGCATCTCTGATGAGAGCTAGAATGGAAAAATCTTGACCTATATGCCAATACTTATTTTCTTTATGACAATAGTTTCAGACTATAAATAATTTATCAAATGAAGACACTATCTTATTGTTTTACATGTTTTTAAAATTTTATTATTTAAATATACAGAATGTTTAATCTATTTCTAATACTACTTATTAGACCATTGATAATAGAATTATCCATGAATTACAAATTATTAATGCACTAATCCAAAGACAAGTTATATTCTTTTATTGTTCAACTACAATTCAATTAAAATACATTTTAAAAGCCTTGTTAAGGCGACTTAAGTCGTAAAATCGGTGTTGAATATTACAATTGCTACTATCTCATCACCAAATAATCACATTTTCTCTCCATCAAAAAAGATTAGAATATTCTGTAGAATATTCATCAGGTGAAGATACAGAGATAACAATGAAATTATTAAAACTGCCACTATTGATCTTAGCTACCGGGATTAGCTTTTCGGTACTTGCTGACACAGAACCTAAAACTAATATTATTAATCTTCAAGCAGACGCTTCTAAACAAGTCTCTAATGATGAAATGCACGCCATTCTATTTATTGAAAAAAGTAATAAACAGCCTGCACAACTTTCAACACAAATGACTCAATTGATGAATCAGGCCATCAACATCAGTAAAAAATACCCCCAAGTTAAGGTCGAAACAGGTTCTCAGACCACTTACCCTGTCTATGACAACAACAATTCAACAAAACTGAAGGAATGGCGCGGCCGCGCTGAAGTGAATATTGAAAGCAAAGATTTTAAAGCAGCGAGCCAATTAATTAGCGAGTTACAACAAGATTTTCAAACACAATCGATTAATTTCACTGTTTCCACTGAAAAACGAAAGCAGGTTGAAAATGAGTTATTGACTGAAGCCACGCAAAATTTCCAACAGCGCGCTCAGGTTCTCACTAAAGCTTGGAATCGTTCTAGTTATAACTTGGTTAACTTGAATATGAACACCAATAATTATTCACCAAGACCATTGGCCATGGCACGTGCCGCAATGGTTGTAGAGAGTGCACCCGTTGCAGACTCACAAAATATGGCTGCTGGAGAATCAACAATCACAGTCAATGCAAATGGATCAATTCAATTAAAATAGTTTGCTATTAAAGTTCAAAAAGCCACTCAATAAGTGGCTTTTTTTGTTCCTTACTTTTTAAATGGGAAGGCATATTTCACAATACGTCCCAAAACCTGACCATATTGTTTAAATAAACTCGCATTATTGTAATTCAAGCCGTATTTTTCACACACCGCTTTCACTTTAGGCCCCATTTGACGGTAACGTCGAGCAGGAATATCTGGATAAAGATGATGCTCAATCTGATGACTCAGATGCCCCGTCAGAATATGGAATCCTTCTGAACCTGTGAGGTTAGAAGACCCACGAATTTGACGCATATACCAATGGCCACGGCTTTCATTTTCTAAAACTGACTTCGGGAAAACTTCCACATCTTTGGTGAAATGACCGCAGAAAATAATACTGAATGTCCAAATATTACGAATACCATTAGCGACTAAATTACCTGTTAAAACGGGTAATGCTGCAGGACCAGCGATGAGTGGGAAGAAAACATAATCTTTAAATAACTGTTTCCCCATTTTCTTTTTCATCGGGTTCAAACGTTGTTGAAATTCTTCTTTGGTCATGCGCCCTTTTAAGCGCTTACCAATTTCTAAGTTCTGAATCGCTACACCCCACTGGAATAACAAACAGAATGGAATACTGTAAAGTGGTTGTAATAAATATCCTTTTTTCCAGCGTTGCTCTGGGAACAAACGAAGAATTCCATAACCAATATCATCATCCATACCTTTAATATTGGTATAGGTATGGTGTTTGTAGTTGTGGGTTTGGCGCCAATCATCAGATGTGCCGACGATATCCCATTCGTAAGTTGTCCCTTTAAATTTAGGGTCGTTCATCCAATCATATTGACCATGCATCACATTATGGCCCAACTCCATGTTTTCCATGATTTTGGCAAAACCAAGCAAGCCTGTGCCTAAAAGCCATGCTGGAGGAAACCAGCCAGCAAATAAGCATGCACGTCCAAGGATTGAACTGTAGCGAATCGCTGCATACACTCGCTTAATATACTTTTCGTCTTTTTCACCTAAATCATCAAGAACTTCCTGCTTAATTGCATCAAGTTCACGTGCGAGTTCATCAAGTTGTGCATCAGTGAGTTCACGATTTTTTGGGTTTTTGAAATATTGTGCTTGAACTGGCATATTCATGATTATTCTCGCTTATAGGTCGATAGTGAGATCAGACTGAGCTGAATTGATACAGATTTTGAGCAGATTTCCAGGCTCAGTATTTTCTGCACCATTGACGAGGTTTTTAGTTGCACCTTGCGCTTTATGGCATGCACATTTATTACATACCCCCATGCGGCAACCGTGCTGTGGGCGAATATTTTGTTGCTCTAAACTTGCAAGTATTGATTGTCCCTTTGGAATCGTGACGACCTTATTTGATTTCGTAAGTGTGACCTGAACAAAACCAGTCTCATCACTAATGAATGGTTCAACACTAAATGCTTCACCTTTAAATTTATGAACACGATTATCAGTTAGTTGTTCAGCAAGTTGCACAAATCCTGCTGGACCGCATGCATAAACCGTATATTGATCTAAGGATTCGATAGCCGTTAAATGAGAATCCTCTAAACGGGAATCAGCCTCTTCATCTTGAGTGGTAAAAAATTCAACATTAAAATTTGAGTGTTGATTCGCCAAAGCAATCAACTCTGTTTGAAATGCTAAATCTTCTGTTTTTTTTGCCCAGTACATCAATTTAACTGGCTGAACTAATTTTTTTTCTTGCTGCAATAATGCCTTGATTAAGCTGTACATTGGAGTAATACCACTCCCTGCGGCCAGCATTAATAGAGGTGTATTTACACTTCCAAGTGTCATATCTCCATAGGGTGCACCAAACTCAACAATATCGCCTACCTCAGCCATATCGTTAATCCAAGAACTGACTACACCCTGATCGACTTTCTTAGCAGTCAACAATACATGTTGAGTGTCGATTTTGGTCAAACTATAGGTACGTTCAAAACAACGACCTCGTGTCGTGACAATAACTGGATGATGTTGCCCTGCTTCACCAAACTGAAATTTTCGATTAACCGCAATTTTTAAGCTGACCGTATCATTTGCAACTTGTGTACGTTCAACAATTTTGCCTAATGATTGATTCACCGACCAAATTGGATCGATCTTTTGCAACCAAAAATTGGCAGCAGTCGGATCAAATACAGCATTTACTGCGGATCTAATCAAATTTTTAGGTGGCTTAACTGCTTGCATTATGGGCTCATCACAGTGGGTTTAGAATTATTATACACATGTATATATATTTGTATAGACACTTGTATATCATCTATTGATTTCCATATCCTGACACAGAGCGATATAATGCAACTCTAACTGTAAACTTCTGATATTTATGAGCAGCTCTACGATTACTCTTTCTCCTCTACATGCCAGTGAATCCGCATCCATTTTGGAGCATCCAACTGCACGTACAGTCGGAAGAAAAGCCACAATCACGAAAGAAGAATTATTCCAAGCTGCTCTCAACCTTATCGGACCTCAAAAAAGCATCGCATCTTTAAGCTTGCGCGAAGTTGCCCGTGAAGCAGGAATTGCGCCAAACAGTTTTTATAGACATTTTAAAGATATCGACGAACTTGCCATTGAATTGATTGATCGCTCAGGTATTGTTTTACGTCAAATCTTGCATCAAGCTCGCTTAAAAGCAGTTCGCAATTCAAGTATTGTGCGTAGTTCAGTTGAAGTATTTATTGAACAGTTAGATGCTGACGAAGGTAATCTAAGCCTGTTGTTACGTGAAGGTTATACTGGTTCTGCCTCTTATAAAGAGGCGGTTGAAAAACAGCTCAATTACTTTCAGCAAGAACTCATGGATGACCTTGTTCGTCTTGAGCAAAATAACCCTCATAAAATCAAGCACCCAGAATTGGCAGCTAAAGCGATTACCCAATTAGTATTCACTATGGGTGCTAAATTAATCAACATGCCACACGATGAAAGAAAAGTTGTAGCTGAACAAACGATGACGATGATCCGAATGATTTTAGAAGGCGCACGTCATCTGAAAGAATAAATACTGAGTGTAAAAAAAGCCCTTCAGTTGAAGGGCTTTTTTATTACTTTTCCCAAATAACTTCTTTATTTTGAGCAACCCAAGTTGGAATAAGGGCTTCGTACTTCGCCTCAATTTTATTACGCTTAATCTTCATAGTCGGCGTCAACATATCGTTATCCATCGTCCACAAATCCATGATGACCACAAAGAATGCAATTTTTTCATGTGACTCAAGCTTTTCATTAACTTCATTCTTCAACTCAATTAATTTTGCTTCGATATCATCACGTTTATTATCTTGCTGTAATTTATTGCGAATTTCTTCTGCCAACATCACAAAGGCGATCGGCTGTTTATGGCTTGCACCACCAACACAGACAGATTCAATCATTTGGTTATTACCAATCTTTTGTTCAATTGGTACAGGCATTACATACTTACCTTTCTGAGTTTTAAAGATGTCCTTTACACGTCCAGTAATTTTTAGACGGCCAGTCGCATCAATTTCACCCATGTCACCTGTTCTTAAATAGCCATCCTCAGTCAAATCTTCAGCTGTTTTTTCTGGGTTTTTGTAATAACCCAACATGGTTCCTGGGCTTCTGACTAAAATCTCACCATTTTCATCAATCTTGCAGTCTACTCGTGCTTGAACATGTCCGACATATCCACTCATATATTCACCCATACGTGTGATATGCGAGTATCCACAGTTTTCTGTCATTCCATAAACTTCAAGCAACTCTAAGCCCAAATTACGATACCATTTAATAATATCTACGGGTAAAGGTGCAGAACCCGTTAAAGCATAACGAACATGATTCAAACCCAATTTTGCCAAGAGTTTTTGCTTAATCTTATTGCCCAAGAATGGGATTTTAAACAACACGTTTTGTACATTAAGTGGAATTTTTTCATTAATCCCCAAATAAAATTTAGTCCATAAACGTGGCACAGAAAAGAAGATCGTTGGTTTTGCACGATTAAGATCTTCAATAAATGTATCTAATGAATTGGCAAAATAAACGGTAAAACCACAAATCATCACGGATGATTGAATAAATACACGCTCTGCAACATGAGCTAGCGGCAAGTAAGATAAAGCACGATCTTTTTCTGAAACACCAAACGTAGATTTCAGCTCACTCGCAGGTGAGAGCAAGGTCTTATAACTTTGCATAACGCCCTTAGGTAGACCTGTACTGCCCGAGGTATAAATAATGGTCGCAAGCTCATCCTCGTTTGGAAAATAAGGCTCACTGGTTGGTGCTGTTTTCGCAGTGATTTCATCCCATGTTGGCGCATTATAGTCAGGTGCCAATGGCAATTTAATACAATGCATATCTTGCGGGATGATTTGTTTCACATCGTTCCAACTGTCTCCAATACCATCCAATTTACCGATAAACAAAGCCTTAGTTTCACTATGATCTAGAACATATTTGGTTCCTTCACCATTGAGAGTCGTATATAAAGGAACCGACACATGACCTGCCATCCAAATTGCAAGATCTGCCATAATCCAATGCGCACTATTCTTACCAAAAATTGCAATCTGAGAACGACCCGGCAAATTCAAAGATTGTAAATAAGCAGCCATTTTTTTGACTTGACTGGCCACTTCTCCCCAAGTGTATTTAATCACCTGACCATTTGGTAAAGGCTGAACCAAGAAATCTTGGTTTGGCGATTTCTTTTCCCAATACATTAAATAGTGAATATGAGTCGGTAAAAACTCAAATTGGTTGTTGTTCTGATTTACTTCCATGTGTAATGACTCCCAATAACGCATCATTGTTGTTATGTAATGACTCATAACCGAAAGCTGATTTAATCGTTTTAAACTCGTCCTGAGTTCCTGATTGCCGAGTAAAAACTACAGCTTTACGATTTAAATTTTCGAATTATTTTCTATTTTCTATCATGAATTCTGATCAAAATCCAACCATTATTTTGCTCAGTTTAATAGCGCTATATTTTTGATAAAATTGTAATTTAAGACCAATGTGTTGATGATTATCGCCAATGTACTTGGTCAATGATTATCCTATAACTAAATCAAACTCATGGATAGAGATTGATCATTATGGCTCAGATTGCCACTATTTTACGTGCAAAAACTCAACTCATGGCTGTCAAAGCCCTCACCCTTGCAATCCCAGTATCACATCCTCTCGTATTTGCGGGTGAAGATTCATCAATGCAATTGTGTGGCAATATTGCTCAGCTCGGCATGAAAAAAGTGATGATTGTGACTGATGCAATATTGGTCAAATTAGGTGTCATACAACCCATTCAAGATCAATTACAGCACAATGGGATTGAAGTTGTTATTTTCTCTGATGTAAAACCTGATCCAACTTGTGAAATTGTCGAAAAATCTCTAGCACTGTTTAAAAATACCGCATGCGATAGCGTATTGGGTATAGGGGGTGGTTCGACGATTGATACAGCAAAAGTATTAGCGCTCGCAGCCGCAAACCATAAATCGCCTAAACAACTTTTTGGAATTTTAAAAAGCCGTAAACCTGCATATCCATTGTTCGTGATTCCGACCACCGCAGGTACAGGTTCTGAAGTTACCATTGCCGCAGTTATTTCAGACAGTGAAACTCATATTAAAGGCTTAGTTATTGATCCCAAAGTCGTTCCATTAGCAACTGCTTTAGATCCCGTCATCATGAAAGGCATGCCACCTGCTATCACTGCTGACACTGGCATTGATGCCCTTACTCATGCAATTGAATCGTGGGTAAGCGGATTCGCCAACAAACAATCAGATTATTACGCCAGTGCAGCCATGAAATTGATCATGGAGAATTTAAAAAAAGCATTTGAAGATGGTCAGAATATTGCAGCACGTGAAGCAATGGCGCTCGGTTCTCATTATGCTGGTTTGGCAATGAATAGTGCTGGAATTGGCTATGTACATGCTTTGGCGCATCAATTAGGGACTCGATATCAAATCCCACACGGACGCGCTAATGCCATTATCTTGCCTCATGTTCTAGAATTTAATCGTAAAGCATCAGAAAAACGCTTAGCACTAGCAGCGAAGAAAATTGGTTTAAGCTCGTCACACACTTCGGATGAACAAGCCGCAAATATATTCATTCAAAGCGTAAAGCAATTACTCAAAGATTTGAAAATCAATACTGAGATTCCGAATTTAAAAAAGCAAGATTTCCCAGAGATGATTAAATCTGCTTTTACTGAAGCCCATGGAATTTATGCCGTACCAAAATACATGAATTATTCAGATGCTGAGCAAATTTTAAATCGACTTTAATGCCAATAAGGCACGAATAAAAGCTCAGTATACAATCGTGTCTACTGAGCTTTTTTAATTTGCGACAAGGAATGCCGCCATGTTAAAAAATTTAGATTCACTAAACCCTTTTATTCATGTCACGATTGAGAATAGAATCCTGACCATCAAAATTGATCACCCCGAGCAAAAAAATGCTTTAACTGGGGAAATGTACAATGACATTGCAAAAATATTGGATGCAGCAGATCAATCTCAACAAGTGAATGTTGTGATTTTACAGGGTAACGAACATGATTTTACCGCAGGAAATGATCTGAAAGATTTTATGTCTGCCGCTCAAAAATATGTTGGTTTAGCCGCTGATGCTACACCACCCTTTGTCTTCCTAAAAGCGATCGCAAGATTTTCTAAACCTATTATTGCTGCGGTACGTGGCTGCACTATAGGCGTTGGCGTCACTATGCTATTTCACTGTGACATGGTATACGCCCACCCCGATACAGAATTTCAAATTCCATTTGTAAGTTTGGGATTATCTGTAGAAGGTGGCACCAGCCTTCTTTTCACTGAGTTGGCTGGTTATCATATGGCTGCCGAATTATTGCTCACAGGTCGAAAATTTTCAGCGGAAGAAGCGCTAAAATGTCGAATCATCAATCAGATTTGCGAGCAACCTGAACAATTAGCTTTGCAGCGAGCTCAACAGATGAGTCAACTGCCAATGACCACGCTAAAAATTATTAAAAAACAAATTCGACCCGAGCAAGATCAAATTCAGAATTGTATTGTTCAGGAAGCTGAGGTTGTTGCAGAACGTTTAACATCACCTGAAATGATTGAAGCCGTGATGGCTTTCTTACAAAAAAGAAAACCTGACTTCAATCAATTTCTGCAGTCCTAAAAAAAGCACCCTAGGGTGCTTTTTTTATTTTATGGCTTTACCACCACCAAGACTCGAATCGCTTCAGGCGTTACAGCTAAACCTTCTAAAAGGCTTAAGCCTTCTTTTTGAAGCTTCTGCAAACGTGCAATTTCATCTTCGCGAATACTTGGGTTAAATTGTTTCAAATAACTTAAACGATCAATTTCATATTGCCATTTATTGCTATAGATTTCTTTCGCTTGCTGTTTTAATTCAGGCAAAGCACCTTTTGCAATGTCTAAAGCTTGTGCATAACGTTGTTCAACGACATCACGACGTGCTTTCACCACTTGGCGACAACTATTACCGTCAAGATGATGTAAGTATGGTTTCAAAATATCTGGTGCAATTTTAGCTGATAAATCTTGGCCTTTTTCACTTAATAACACACGAATCAATTGTGTTGGTAAACTCGCTGGCAAGTTCAATGCTTTCGGTGCAATCACATCCACTTTGAACCACACCTCAACTAAAACTGAACCTTGTGGTAAAGCTGCAGATTTCAATAACGCCACATTGGTACTACCAAACGATTGCGTATTGATCATTTCCATGACACTTTCAGTGAAAGGATGCTCAAGCGTTATGTATTGCGCATCTTCACGGATCTGAGCCTGATCACGATAGAACGTCACGGTCATGCCTTCCTCATCCAAAGTCAGACCTTGGACTTGCATTTGATCAGTAGGCTTAATAATCACCGTGCCATTACTTTGCTCATCAAAATCAATATTGGTTGACGCCATGAAGCGTTTCATAAACATTGGCAAAGTCGTATTGTCATCATACTCTTCAAGCGCTTGCACAATTTCTTGCGCAACCATTGGGCGACAAGAATTGTATTCCAATAAACGATCACGTCCTGCTTGTAGCTCTTGCTCTAAAGCTTCACGTTGCACACTCACGGCTTCAAGCAAATCTTCAAAGGCTTGACCTTTATCAGCCAACAAGCAATCTTTAAGATCAACAATAAAATTTTCTTGTAAGGTTTGCGCAGTTGGAGAAATATTGCTGAAAATATTTAATGCTTCATTGTACCAACGGAACATACGCTCTTGTGCAGTGCCCACTAAATATGGCACATGAATCTGAATACGGTTTTCTTGACCAATACGATCAAGTCGACCAATACGCTGTTCAAGAACATCAGGGTTCGCTGGCAAATCAAATAGGATTAAATCTGAAGCAAACTGGAAGTTACGACCTTCTGAACCAATTTCTGAACACAATAAAATCTGAGCACCATATGAATCTTCTGCAAAATAAGCAGCTGCTTGGTCACGCTCTAATAGACTCATGCCTTCATGGAACATTGCTGTACGAATCCCTGCATGGATACGTAATGCATTTTCTAAAGCTTCAACCACAGGCCCACTACGCGCAATGAGTAAGACTTTTTTATGCTTTAACTGAGTACGGAGCATTTCCATAATCCACGTTACACGCGGATCAGTTTCCATCCAAGCCCCGTCCAATTGCGCTTCTTCTGGCCACATTTGTTCACGAAGTTTACCATCCATCGACCATCCTTCTGGCGCAGGTAATGGTGCAGGCTGACAATCACGACCAGGGAAGCCTTGAATCGCTTCACGTGTATTACGGAATAGTACACGTCCCGTACCGTGACGATCTAACAATTCATGAATTGCACGGAAACGCTGTTCTGGCTCATCTTCAATCTTGTGACCCAGTAACTGCTCAATTGCTTGAAAATGATCAGCTTCAAGGGGTTGATCCGACATCAGCACTTCTGCAATTTGAGCTGTTTGCTGATATTTTTCCTCTTCATCTAAGAAACGATCAAGCGAACTAAAACGTTGCGGATCGAGTAAACGTAAACGGGCAAAATGAGACTCGACCCCTAACTGTTCAGGCGTTGCAGTCAGTAAAAGTACGCCTGCAGTTTTTTCAGCAAATTCTTCAACAAGGTCATAGCGGTCATTACCACCCTCTACTTCTGACCACATCAAATGATGTGCTTCATCCACCACAAGCAAATCAAAACCTGCTTCGAGCGCTTGCTCACGTAAATCTTCATGGTCGATCATGAGATCAACAGACGCAATGATGCACTGTTCAGTTAAGAAAGGATTCAATTCTGGATCATGTTCTTTGATCGAAGCAGTACGCGTTAAATCAAATAACGAGAAATTCAAATTGAAACGGCGACGCATTTCAATCATCCACTGATATTGCAGCGAATCAGGTACTAAAACGAGGATGCGTTCAGAACGTCCTGTTTTAAGTTGCTGGTGTATGATTAAACCTGCTTCAATGGTTTTACCTAGACCAACTTCATCCGCCAATAAGACACGTGGAGCAAAGCGCTTACCTACTTCATGCGCGATATAAAATTGGTGAGGAATCAATCCAACACGAGCACCCACCATGCCACGTAATGGACTATTTTGCATATTAGCTTGCATTTGTAATGCTTCAATACGCAGGTCATACCATTCTTTATAATCAATTTGGCTTGCCAATAAACGATCAAGTGGTTTAGACAATTGAATCGTCGCGCCAACACGGGTTTCATTTAATGATTTGCGTTCATCAGTACCATCTTGTAACTGACGAATGACGTTGTAACGAATAACGCCACCACGCTCTTCTAATGATTCGACTTTCCAGACGATGCCCTCTTGGTCTTGAAGCTCATCATTCACATTGAACACAATTCGAGATAAAGGTGCGTTACTACGTGCATAGACACGGGTTTCGTCACTTTTAGGAAAGAGGATACTAATTGATCGTTCATTTACATCAATCAAAACCCCTAAACCTAACTCTGTCTCTGTGTCTGATAACCAACGTTGACCAATAGCAAACTGCTGCAATTTTTCCACCTTATCTCAAGTTAGGACTGAAAACTTATGCTCAAACAGGAGATGATTTGAGCAAAATTTAACGTCTATAAGCAATATATTTTGACATAAAGCCCACCAAAAAGTGAGCAATATTTAGCACCGATCTATTTAATTGATCATAACCAAGATTTCATCATGATCAGATCATAAAATATTCGTATGCTGATTTAAAAATGTGTTTTTAGAACGGCACTGGACAATGAAAATTCAGTCGTTCACCAGTAACAGGATGATTGAAACTTAACTGCTCTGCATGCAAACAGAGTCGATCTTTCAAAGCTTGTTGCGCTGGTGTTGCATACAAAGTATCCCCTACGATGGGATGCCCTAAATGCTGCATGTGAACGCGAAGTTGATGTGCTCGACCTGTGATTGGCGTTAATTTTACGCGTGTCACCCACTGATCTTGAATTTGAAATTGTTCAATTGCTTCCCAATGCGTTAACGCTGCTTTATTGTGATGCGCATCTACGATATGCAATGGCGGACGCGATGGGTCGTAAATCACAGGAATGTCTACAGTTCCTTGACCTTCTACACATCCCGCGACTAGTGCTTGATAAGTTTTATCCGTTTCACGTTCTTGAAATTGGCGCGAGATCGATTTTTGACCTGCTTTGCTGAGTCCAAATACCAATAAGCCTGATGTATCGCGATCTAAACGATGAATAAGAAGTGTACGCGGTTCTTCTTGAAGAAGACGATTGATAACGCAATCTTGAAGGTCAGGCGTTTTGCCTGGAACAGAAAGTAATCCAGCTGGTTTGTGAATCACCATAAAATCTTGATCACGATGAATGAGATGTTCCTGAAGAAAATGACTCAAATTTCTATTCCTAGCAGATCGTGAAAACAAGGCGGCAATAATAGAAAGCTTAGCGATAAATTACAATCTTGAAATGGACAAACAGTGACGATTTTTCCGATATCTGATAGAAATTAAATCAATCTAACGATTCAAATGAATTAAGTTTTGTTTGTGACATCTAGCTGTCTTTTCTCAGGATAGGAAGCAATTGAGAAAGTGTGCAATTTTGCCCAAATGATTCAAAATCTATATGTGCGCCATTGGCTCTCCACAAGCCAATCAAACTCACCATTGCGACCGAATCTAAGCCATAGCGTCTTAAATCTTGAAATGGATCAATTTCTAAAATATCGAATTCGAGGTATTCAGCAATAGACAGCAATATACCCTTTTCAGAAAGAATAAATGAGGACGGCGCACTCAATTCCAGCATTCGAATCATGGCAGAGGTGTTCATATGATGAATACCTTGTTCTACACAGTTCTCAATCCACTGTAAATGTTGGCTCTTCGTTTCTACATGAACAGCATCGTTCACCACACAAATTTGAGGAGTAATCGAAATGATATGCTGTAAAAGTTGCTTTATAGGTGAATTGATCATGCCAGACACAATCAGTTGTTTTTTTTCTGCCAGTAATTCACCCAACTGCGCTACTTTAGAAAATGATTGCTGCTCTTCAATTTCAATCACTTCAATATCTAAAGCCTGCGCTTTTTTAATTAAGCGATTTAAATGAATTAATAATTCTTGATGTTGGTCATTGCTATATTCAGCTAAACGTTGAAATCCAAAAACCACCAAGACGCATTGTTCAGCTTCAATGGACCACTTTGCCAAACTCGCGCTGAGTTCAATTTTTTTGGGTGGTGTATAAAAATATGACATTGCCACTCTAATCAGCTAAAGCCAAGAAAACTTCAATGGCATGCAGCGCAATTTCAGCATCTTCAAAAGATTTAGCACCTGAAACTCCCACGGCTCCCACCAATTGCCCTTGATAAATAATGGGTTCCGCACCTTCTAACATTCCCGACAATGAGTGAACAGTCAGAAAACCCAATTGCCCATCTTTGATCAGCTCTTCAAAAATTTGAGATGGGTGGCGGCTCAAAGCTGAACATTTTGCTTTTTCAGCTGACAAATTCGCAGTCATCGGAGATGCACCATCCATGCGTTTCATTGCAAGTAAACTTCCAGTTTCATCTACAACAGAAATACTGACATTCAACTTTTTATCAATCGCATATTGTTGCGCACGCGTCAGTAAGAACTCCGCGTCTTCTAAAGTTAAATAATGTTTTAATTTCATTTCTATTTTAAGTCCGTGAATTTTATACGTGCAAAAAAGCCTACAGTATTTACACTGTAGGCTTATGTTAATAGATTTTCAAAAAAATTCTATTTTAAACGCGCAAATACATTCTTAGCTGCTTGAATAGTGAACGCAATATCTTCATCGGAATGCGCACTTGAGATAAAGCCGGCTTCAAAAGCAGAAGGCGCTAAATTTACACCTTCATCCAACATGCCATGGAAGAATTTACGGAACATTTCAACATCGCATTTCAACATTGAATCAAAGCTTGTGATGTCTTCTTGATCAGTGAAATACAATCCAAACATACCTCCAACCTGTTGAGTCTTAAATGGTATACCTGCTTCATCTGCGGCAGTCTGTAAACCAACCAATAACTTTTCGAGCTGTGCAGTTAGATTTTCATAGAAACCTGGTTGACGAAGATGTTTAAACATCTCAATCCCAGCTCTCATTGCCAGCGGGTTACCTGACAAAGTTCCTGCTTGGTAAACTTTACCTAGAGGCGCAATACATTCCATCACCTCCCGCTTACCACCAAATGCACCTACAGGCAGACCTGCACCAATAATTTTACCTAGCGTAGTTAAATCAGGTGTAACGCCGTAGTGTGCTTGAGCTCCACCTAATCCCACACGGAATCCAGTCATCACTTCATCAATAATGAAGACTGAACCATGCTCATCACACACATCTCGAATGGCTTGCAAGAATCCATCAATTGGTTTAACCAAGTTCATGTTACCTGCAACAGGTTCAACAATAACACCCGCAATTTCGGAACCAAACTTAGCAAAGCATTCTTTTAAAGTCGCAATATCATTGTATGGAAGCGTCAAAGTATGTTTTGCAAAATCAGCAGGAACACCCGCTGATGTCGCCTCGCCTTCACCACTTGTGAGTAGACCAGAACCTGCTTTCACTAAAAGTGAGTCTGAGTGACCATGGTAACAGCCCTCAAACTTAACAATCTTGTCACGACCTGTATACCCACGTGCAAGACGAATCGCAGTCATTGTTGCTTCTGTCCCTGAGTTGGTCATACGTACCAATTCAATTGACGGCATAATTTCACAGATAATATCTGCCAATGTCGTTTCATGCACTGTAGGTGCACCAAAACTTAGACCATCAACAGCGGCGTCTTGAACAGCTTTAATGATCGCAGGGTGTGCATGTCCTAAAATCATTGGTCCCCATGAACCAACATAATCCACATAGCGTTTGCCATCTACATCGTACAGGTAGGCACCTTGAGCTTTTTCAATAAATACCGGCGTACCGCCTACACCATTAAAAGCACGTACTGGTGAATTCACACCACCAGGAATATGTTTACTGGCTTGTTTAAATAATTGTTCTTGCTTAGGAGATAAACTCATGAAAATCACTCAACTCGAAAAAGTAAAAAATTTAAGCTTGTTTAGCAAATAGCTCTGACCAGTCGTAAACACGTTGACCAACAGTTGACATAGACCGACCCAATACATCGCTAATGACAGCACAAAGATCTGCTCCAGCAGCAATCACTTCAGCGCCATTTTCAACCGTCAAACCTCCAATCGCGCAAATAGGTACATTTAATTTTGCTTTTGCAGCTTTTAATGTTTCTAAACCAATATTACCTGCTTCAGGTTTGCTTTGTGTCGCATAAATTGCGCCGAAGGCTACATAATTTGCGCCGTCTGCGATCGCTTGCTCAGCTAGTTCAATAGAATTATTACAACTACGTCCAATTAAGACGTTTTTTGGCAATCTTTCCACAGCCTCTTGGATTGAACCATCATCTTGACCAAGATGCACACCCACGCCATATTTGACTGCGGCCTCTAAATCATCATTGATGACAAAAGGAACCTTATATTGATTACACATATTCTTCATGTATTCAATTTCATAAGCTTGATCTTCTTTCGCAACGTTTTTACGACGATACTGAAGTACTGCAACTTCATAAGTTGCCATCGCTCCTTCAAGCTTTGCTAATAGAAGTTCAATAGGATCATCGTTGGTGATTAAATACAAACCGCGCATAAAGAATAACTCTAGGCAAATACTAAAAATTTAAAACATTATAGGACAAAGCCTTGGAAGAACACATTGATAAAATGTAGAAATTAACAGGCTCTATTGTTGACTAAGCGTGTTAAAGATATTGATTGAAATGAATTTGTGAAATTTAATCCAAGAAAATTTGACTAATCATTCGAAGCTAATTGCTGGATAGACCTTTTTGGCAAAATATGACAAAAATTAATCAAAATCGAAATTTCATCTATTTTATATTTTTTCAAGCTCAAATTCATCCACAAGTTCTGTGGCCAACTCTTGGGATAAATATTGAGGTTTAATTGAATATTTAAAATATATATAAGAAAAAATAGATGTTTATGAGAATTTTAATTTTATTATTAGCTAATAATTTCGCTCATGCAGAAATGATTTTTTAAACATGACAAAGAAGGGTTTGTTGATCGCTCTTGGTATGAAGCTGAAAATCAAATTATTGAAAGAAAGCTTTCAGCACAAGCTCCTAGTGAAAAAATTTATGAACTAAGACAGAGATTTAAAGTCATTGACTCAAATACGCTTGAATATATTCCATATAGTTCTTCGAAAGACACGCTTATGTACATAAAGGAAGTTTGCGAAAAAAGAGAGATGTTACCTGCGAAGGAGCCCATACTTGGCATTAGTTATAGACGAATCAGTATGAAAACACCTTTTGGCATGTCATGTACAGCAAATGATTAAGAGATTCCCTTTTAAGATTAGGAGGCAAATAAAATATTATTAAAAATCATAAATTTATGTATAAAAATAATAGTAAGGACTTAGTAAATGTAATTATTGAAAAGTAAATAACGATTTATCTAATTAAACCACTTTCAGTGAAAATTTTCTGACACGAGTAAAGAAAGTCAAATTGAATTTATTTGTTTTAAAGAAAATTTAGTAAATATTTATTTTGATTTTGAAGAAATTTCGGTAGTACTAGATGGCAAAGACATTACGTCCGACTATCCAGTAAAGAAAATAGATAGCAGAAGAATATTTGAATTATACAAACCGCTTACATGTGTAAGGTGTAGTTAAAAAAGATGGTGTTGCACTTCAAATGCTAATCTAAGATTTATGAAACAGATCTATATGTTCTAAAAAGTTCTTATTTGAACAACAATACACCATATAATTGAATAATTCAGGATCTCAACGTAATATTATTTATATCCTAACCAATATGTATAGAAGAGAAAAATGGATCAATTAAAAAAAATAAATGATGATTTGCATCAAGCCGCCATATTATTAGACAGTATTCCTAGTAAGATTCAATCAGATCCATCACTAGAAAATAGAGAAAATATATTACTGATAGGAAAAGCTCTAAGTCATATTTTTGAACTCCAAAATAATATTTATAAAATTCGACCTGATTTAAAAAACTTAGGATGAGCTCTATTATGTTAAATAGTCGAATTTAATTATCTGATTCATCACTTAATCCATTCAATTCTATAAAAAAAGTTATCATATGAGTTAATTTTATCATTCATCATACGCCCTCTTTATTTATTCTATTGATAGCCAGCTCTAATTCATCATAATGATGAATACTCTCATCTGTAATAGGTTTTTTTAGTATTTGATTTGGGTGAAAAAAAATAGTTTTCATACCAACATTTTTTGCACCTTCTATATCAGCTTTAGGATTGTCACCAATAAAAATACAATCAGAAGGTGAACAATTTAACTGGTTACAAGCATAAGCAAATATTTTTTTATCGGGCTTTCTTAAGCCAATCGCTTCTGAAACTATGATAGTCGAGAAATATTCGGTAAGACCTAAAGCATAAAAATTATGTTCCTGAAATGGGCTTTTTCCATTGGAGACTAACCCAATCTTATATCCCTTTTGATAAAGATCTGAAATGACTTTTTGGACGTCATCAAAACCAATTGAAAATTTATTGAAATCAGTAATGTAAGAATTAAGTAATTCATCAACAGTAAATTTTTTTATATTAAAATCTTTGATTAATTGACTGTAAACGATATCTTTCCAAACATTTCCATTATCATCCAATTCAATAAATTTTTTTATAAATGCATCTTTTAGTTCTTGTGGTACTAATTGGAAAAAATTTACTTGCCAACTTATAAAACGAATAAGTGACTCATTCCTATTCAAAATAGTTTGATCCAAATCAAACAGAAGTATGTTTCGCATTAAAAATACTCACTCTCATAATAAAAGTTCTATATATAGTTCATCTTCTTTTTTTCAGTATTATTTAAATTAACATAATATGTATTATATGCGGTTTATCAGAATAATACCGTTAACTCATCTAACTGAATACGTTAATTTTTTATTTAATCCCAATATTTATAATTTGGATTTATTCATTGGATGTTAAGCCTCTCCAGCTATCATATAATCATATTTTTGTGTAGCTTTCTTAAAACATTTCATGACAAAAAAAGCCCAGAATCTGCTGAGCTTTTTTAACAATATATAAATTTAGCTATCAATTTTATCAAATTTACGATCTTTCAAACTCAAGTTTCCGCGCAAAATATCCGATAACATTCTCCAGTCTGAAATAAAGCTATACAACGGTTGTTTAAAGCTTGCTGGCTTATTTTTTTCAAAAACAAAATGCCCCACCCACGCGCATGCGTAGCCTGAAACTAATCCGTAGACCAGATATTTAGCTTTACGCTGACGAATCGCTTGAGTAAAAAAATAAATACCGATTGAGCTACCTGCTGCATGTAAACGACGACTCATAATGCTGCGGTGTTCAGTCAAATAAAAACGATAAAATTCTGAGTAATTCTTGATGGGTAATTGAAATTTAGCTTCTTCTTGCGATGAAGATGGCTCTACATAAGCATTCATTGTTGTATTCCTGTCCTTTTTTTGACCACCATAATTCAAAAAATCGCACTTGAAAAGCTTATCTTACAAATATTGTGATTAATCATTCATTCAAGTAAATGTAAGTGAATTGTCAAGATTGTGGTTCTAACTGAATCAGTTACAATCCCCTTTAAATTAAAAGGCAATCAAATGTCTTACTTCTACGAAAATGATTGATCGATTAGGAAAATCACATGCTTGAAATTGAATTAAAGTTTCAGATCCCAGAAGCTCGACGGAATGCGATTTTAAAAGCAATCGATCCAAAAAAGTCTGAACTCATTCAAATGCAAGCAAAGTACTATGACACTCCAGATCGCCTACTCTCTCAGCATGGGATAGCCATTCGACAACGTCTTGAAAATACCAATTGGGTTCAAACCCTAAAAGCGACGAAAAGTAAAAGCCATTTACACCGTTTCGAACATAATCATGATTTAGGTAATCTTGAGGCTGCACCGAATTTAGATCTATCTATTTATTCAGATGATTCCGAAGCTTATGAGGTCTTAAATGACGCATTGAAAGGTGATTTTGACCAATTAGTCTTGCAGTTTGAAACAGACATTCAACGTACAGTTCGAGTGATTAGCTTTGAAGATGCCGAGATTGAAGTGAGTCTAGATATTGGCGTTGTACGATCAGATGATCGAGAACATGAGATTCATGAAGTAGAGTTTGAACTCAAACAAGGAAAAGTTGAAACATTACTAGCGTTTAGTTTTGAGTGGGTCAAAAAATATCAACTTTGGCTAGACGTTCGAAGTAAGGCTGAGTTTGGTAATTTATTGGTTTCAAATTTAGTTGTAAGCCCAGCGCGAACTGAAAAAGAATGGATCGTTGCAAAAAAAGAAAGCGCAGAAAAAACGATTCGAATGATGATCGGTCACCATATGCAACATTTGCTGCCGAATATTGCTGCGATTTCTGCGGAAGTGGCTGAACAGGAACACATCGAACAAGCACATATTGCTTTGAACTATTTGTTTTTAAGTCTATCTATTTTTAAAGACTGGACATCAAAGAGCACAGATAAATGGGCACATCAGTTATCTGCATTTAAAAGTCATTTTGAAAACCTAAAACATTATGAGCATATGCAACACACCTTAGGTGCTATTCTGCAAAACCCTAAAACTGCTGAAATGCTCAGCAAAGATGTGCTCTACGCCCGAGAAAAATTAAACAACTTAGTCAAATCTACCCAAAACGTTCAACACTATCTTGAACTTTTGAGTTTTAGTTTAGGCAATTCTAAGAAGGTGCAAACCCAAGACCTCAAAACCTATGCTCAAAATACGCTTCAACAACAGTATAAAGTTTTACAGGAATGTCTAAATGAAGCTGATTCCTCTAACTTTGAAAGTCTTGACCAATTGGCAATACATTTAAGTGAATTAAGATTCAGTTTCCCAGTCTTAACACAAATTTTTGATGTGAAAAATTTACAAAAATACGGCAAGGCGCTTAATGATGCACATTATGCAGCTGAACAATATCAAGTATTATCTTCCTCATCATCCTACTTACAGCAAACAGAATTAGAAGCCAGTGACTGGTTCGCCTTAGGTTGGTTGACGGCAAAGCAAGAAATTTACGCTGAAAAACTTTTGGAAGCGACTGAACAATTCCTAGTCAGTCGAAAATTTATCAAGTCATAAAATTCAAGTCAGAACTTTTCGTCAATGAGAAGTTCTGACTTAAAAACAATCCCAAGTTTGCATCGCCATGTGTACAACGCTTTCCAATTGTTCAAAAGTTGCGCCATCACGTGCTTGCAAGCTTAGCCCTTGTAAAATCGTAATATAATAATCTGTCATTGCCTGAATATTAGTTTGTGCACTAATTTCACCTGAGGCTTGGGCAGCTAATAATTTTTCAATTAAATTCGATTTAGATAGCTGTCTTTTTTCCGAAATTGATTGTTGTATTTGTTGATTTTGAATCGAACAGTTCATTGTCGACACGACCAACATACATCCTTTTGGTTTGTCTTCTTGCACCAGTCGTTTTAGATTTTCAATCAAATAGAGTTCCATTGCTAATTTTATGTAATGTGCCTGTTTAAAAATCATTTCCATCGAGCATGATTCATGCTTGAGATAATAGTCAATGCAACGATTAAAGAGCTCAGATTTATCACCATACGTACTATAAAGACTAGGTGCAGTGATTCCCATGGCGAATGTTAAGTCACTTATTGACGTGGCTTCATAACCGTATTTCCAAAATAGTGTCATGGCTTTTTCAAGTGCTTGTTCTTCATTAAAACACTTAGGACGTCCGCGCCCCTTAGATATTGATTTGACACTATCCATTTGATTTATTGGCTTTGAACTTTCATGCATATTCAACCCAATTAATTTTATAATGATCGTTAATAAATTAATTGACCCAGATCTTAAATTCAAATATTTTATTTTTATAACAATCATTATGAAATTATTTTCAAGGAGCGTTGGTCAATGAAATCTGAATCTCATATGACTGAAACCGATGTTCATTCTCCATCTCCTACAGAAAATCAAGGAAATTGGTTTGCTGTTATTACACTTTCCATCACCGCTTTTATATTAGTGACCAGTGAGTTTCTCCCTATTGGTGTGCTCAATGCAATCGCACTAGATCTCAACATTTCAGTCGGTACTGCTGGCCTGTTCATTACCCTTCCAGGCATGATGGGTGCTTTCGCAGCACCGCTTATCTCGGTCTGGGTGAAGCAACTTGATCGACGCTATTTATTAATCGCACTCACAGCGGTCATGGTCATTGCAAATTTCATTACGAGCTATTCAGAAAGTTTCACTTGGATTCTATTGAGTCGTTTTTTCTTGGGTATCGCGATAGGCGGATTCTGGGCAACTGCAATCGCCTTAAGTGGTCGTGTTGCACCTCCTCACCTACCCATCGCCAAAGCAACAGCTATCGTCATGGCTGGCGTGACTCTGGCAACTGTGCTGGGTGTTCCGGTTGGAACATGGCTAAGTGAAATTTACGGTTGGCGTAATGCTTTTATGATCACCTCAGTGATTGGTGCCATTATTCTGTTATTTGAGATTAAATTCCTACCGAAATTACCGCCGACTTCAGCTATTCAATATAGTGATTTACCCGCATTGTTTCGAGATCCAAAAGCTCGTAAAGGGTTAATCATTGTTTTATTTATCGGATTAGCGCATTTTTCAACATACAGTTACTTGGCGCCATTCTATAAAAATGAAGCAGGATTTGATGGTTCAACCATCAGTTCATTACTTCTTATTTATGGAGCAGCAGGCTTCTTAGGCAATGCATTCTCAGGTTATAGCAGCAATATCAATGTCCGCTATACGCTTTTTGCTGTTGCATTGTGTTTAGCAATCGTATTCCTTACATTCCCGGTTTATGCCAAATTCTTACTTGGTGCATATATTCTTACAGCATTATGGGGTTTTGCTTTTGGTGCCTTTCCTACGACAGCCAATATTTGGATGTTTTTACATGCGCCACATGCGGTTGAAAAAGGGATGCCTCTTTTTGTCAGTATGTTCCAAATCATGATTGCAGCAGGCGCTTTATTTGGTGGTTTTATGGTAGATCACTTCAATACCAGTACCTTAATTTACAGTGTATTGATTTTTATCTCTTTAGCTGTAATTGCTGTATTCACTCATAGTCGAGGTTTGAATAATCCTAAAGCTCAGCAATGTACATCAATTAGTTGAGTTAAGTTAAGTTGAGTTGAGTTGAGTTGAGTTGAGTTGAGTTGAGTTGAGTTGAGTTGAGTTGAGTTGAGTGTAATTTTTTACGCTCAATTCTTAAATAATTCTATGAAATATAAACTCATTTCGTTGAGTGAAATCAATTTATAAAATTAACCCACTCAATTCTCAACCATCATTCGACTCGAGCTATGCACTAATCTGGTGACATTTGCACAAAAATGATGAATTTTTTCATGAAAAATCCGTTAATCACTCCTCCATATTATTAATTATACCTAAATTATATATTTATCATTATTTATTAGTTGGCATACAAAATGCATTCATTATGATGAGTCTATCGTTTAACGCTAGTTATTCGATTTACTTGAAAATAAAATCAAACATGAATGGTGAATACAATGAATAATTCAAATCCAACAACTTTAAAAGAACTTACATTAGATGAAATTGAAGCAGTATCTGGTGCAGGTTTAGTGACTAATTTGCTTGGTACTGTCGGCTCTCTTGTAGGATTAAAAGATCCTTTAGTGAAAATTGGCACTGGCGTAAATGAAACACTTAATGGAACAATTGATTCACTAGGATTAGGTGTATTAAAAGGTGTTGTAGACACGTTGATTTAATTTTAAAAATCTTATGAACAATAGACTTTTTAATCTTTCGAATCACTCATCAAAAGGCTCATGAATGAGCCTTTTGATTGATATCCTACAAGATTTTGAACTAGAATGCTCTATACATGGATTGTTCAGCAATACAATAATTTTCCTCTATTTATGGCATCTAAGGTCGGGGTTAATGTGAATTCTTCCGATGAGAAACTTACTCAACCATAAGATTGGTAAATTCTGCTGCTAAACTTATATACATTCATCCCTAAAAATACACATCAAAAGCTGAACTTTTCTCACTTTGATTAAGTCATTATTTTAAAAAGTAGCAATTTCATACTCGATAATTTTCATTATATTGATAAATTAAATATTTAATTTTTAAAGGTGCGAACTTGAAGACAATTGGTTTATTAGGTGGAATGAGTTGGGAGTCGACTGATTTGTACTATCAACAAATCAATAAGATGGTTCAAACGAAACTTGGCAAGTTACACTCTGCTAAGGTTATTCTTATTAGCGTTGATTTCGCTGAAATTGAGGAATTACAACGCAAAGGATTATGGGAAGATGCAGGAATCTATTTAAGAGATCAAGCCATACAATTAGAAAAAGCAGGTGCAGATGGCATAGTACTTTGTACAAATACAATGCACAAAGTAGCAACTTATATTGAGGAATCAACCAACATACCATTTATTCATATAGCAGATGCGACAGCCATGGAAATCATGAGCCAGAAAATTACAAAAATTGGGCTGCTTGGTACTGCATTTACGATGGAACAAGATTTTTATAAAAGCAGATTGGAGGAAAAAGGACTTAAAGTAATAACACCTAATAAAGCGAGTAGAAAAATTGTTCATGATATTATTTACAACGAATTATGTTTAGGAATAATTAGCGAAGCTTCGCAAAAGAAATATATTCATATTGCCGAAGAATTAATATCTTCTGGCGCTGAAGGAATCATTTTAGGATGCACTGAGATTTGTATGCTTATAGGAGATCTAAAATTCTCAGTCCCACTATTT
Organism: Acinetobacter sp. ANC_7511; assembly: GCF_056779975.1. Taxonomy (NCBI): domain Bacteria; kingdom Pseudomonadati; phylum Pseudomonadota; class Gammaproteobacteria; order Moraxellales; family Moraxellaceae; genus Acinetobacter; species Acinetobacter sp. ANC_7511. The sequence continues at coordinate 48,944 of NZ_JBWYIY010000004.1, read as the reverse complement.
GATACAACTTCTATTCATGCGCAAGCAGCTGTAGATTTTGTATTATCATAAATATTTCATAGCATAAACATCATTCAGCTCACGCTAAAAAATATTTAACTGACATCAAAATCTATCATCAAGTACTTGAATCGTTGCTCATGACTAAATTTAATCAAATAAATACATATTTTTAAAAATCGCTTTTTTTTGAATGATATTCATGCCAGAACAATCATCATTTAATCCTCATTCTTAGAATTTAAAATGATGTTGAAATCAATAATTTCATCAGCAATTTCTGTCGCCATACGTTCATGAGAAATCATAATGACTGTTTCAACTCGCTCTTGAATAAATTTTAAAATTTTCGAACTTGTTTTCTCATCTAAGGCTGCTGTAGGTTCATCTAAGATCAGGAACTTTGGTTGTTTTAGTAATGCACGAATGATGTTCAATCGTTGTTTTTCACCACCAGAAAAATTTTTATAAATTTCTTGTATATCATCGTCTAACTCAATTTGATTTTTTTCCAGCAAATGGAGTAAATCAAACTCTTTTAGCCAATGTTTAAGCTCCTCATCAGAATATTTGATCTCAGTATTTTGAATCAAATTTTGTCTTAATGAGGTTGAATAAACGATCGGAGTTTGGCTGACCACAGCAATCTGATCAAATATCTTTTCTGAAAATACTGAAGTGATCTCTAAATTTCTAAAGAATAGTCGTCCAGATTTGATCTTTTCTATTCCCACCAAATAATTGAGGAAACTTGATTTTCCAATACCTGTTCGACCTTGAATTAAATATATTTTTCCACACACGATGTCTAAATTAAAATTTTCAATCGTCTGCTGACCTAGATCAAATGTCACATTTTGAAATGAATACGCCACCTCACTTTCTTTCTGTTCCTCAGCTGTTAGATCATTCGTACTGAATGACTCATGTTCCAATTCAAAATATTCTAGGTACTGATCAATAGCCACAATATGACCTTTCAAATGAATGATATTTTGAGACATCATCATTAAAGGAATGGTTAAACCTATAATATAGGTACTGACTAAAACAAAATCACCTGAACTAAAACTTTGATATTCAAACATATAGACTGATAAAACCATGAATACCAAAAGAAAAAATGACACAAATAACAGTTGATATATCATGAGATACTGAAGTTTTTTATAGGTATCCTGAGTCTTTATTTTATAGTCATCGATTCTGCGGCTAAACTCTTCAAATTCGTAATATTTCGAATGACTGAGTTTGATATCATAACTTTGTTGGAGTTTTTCAATCACAAATTGATTCAGTTGATTTCGAGCACCATACATAATCGTAAAGATATCTTGTGTCTTAAAGGTAATGATGAGCGATAAAGCAACTGTACAAGCTGAGAATACGAAAAAATACACACCAAATTCAAGATTGATCGTATTTCCGAGCACATACACCATACCTAAGATTTTAAATACCGTAGGTACAATGACAAAAAATATAGTAAAAATAATTGTACCAAGTGCTTCACTGCCACGAATTAGATTTGCATTAAATACACCGATATCTTGTTGTCGTTGATCTTTTAATTTCAAATCAAGAAAATTAAATACTCCAGCTTTAAGCATGGATGCATCAACATTTCTGATCATCATAGACATGGCAAAATTATTTATATTCTTCATCCCCTCATTGATAAACCAAGCGAGTGCATAAGCAACGGCGAATAAATAGAGCAGATGAATTTGAAAAAAGTCTTGAATCGAATAGTAATGATCAGGTTCACTGGTCTGGTCAATCAGCAGCTTAAACAAATACGGTAAACCAACACTCGTACCAATAATTAAAATTTGAAGTATGGCTAAAACGAAGAATACACTTAATCCATTTTCATCATGTTGACGGAATAACATCCACGCCTTTTTAAATTGTTTAATCTTTTCAGTCATCATTCTTTAAATTAGTTATTTTTTGTGATGACTATTTTAAACAATACTAATCAATAAGTTTGGATATTGATCGTAGAAGCTTTGTACTTATAAAGTAGCTAATCATTGATTCTAATGTCTAAAAACTAAGTTCAATCAGCTCAACTAACGATATTTACCATAAATACGCCACGTGTTGTTATCCGCCAATGGATCGCTATATGAGTCATTTCGTTGCTTACGTGGTTTATCGCGAGCATCAACCAACTCGAAATGAGGCTCAACACTTAAGACAATACCATTTACATAAAAACGTGTTCTCGTATATTCACTTTGCCCATGCTGAAATACATAAGTTCTTAAATCTATAAATTCGCGATGCGCAACTAATGCAGCAGTGTCATCATGATCCAACCAACGACTCATTGCCAAAACTTGTTCAGGTTCAAACTGTCCACACTTCTCTAATACACTAGCAATACCACGAAAAGTCTTTGATTCCTTTGCACGTGTTTTGTTAATGCGAATTCGGTCTACATGAAAATAAAACAGCGGTAAATTTAGATGACTCGGTAAATGAATGGCATCTAAAACCTCATCTTCCATAAAAGGTTGAAATAAATCTTGTGCCCTTTCGATTAGACCTGTCCACTGCTGGTAATAAGCAGCTACTTGCTCTTTGCTTCCATAATAAATGGGAAGACCTTCGACATTCGCAAGATCAACAGGTGGCCAAATATTCTGTCTCAGTAACGCAATATCACTTTTTAAACTTTGAACTGCGATAGCATCTTGCATAGAAAAGCTCATAAAAAAATTACTTAGGCTATTTTTAGATTAAGTGAAAGGTTTAGTTTATGCAAGCCTTTGCCTATAATAGTGCTTGAATTAAGTTATTTATTAGGAACAATTCATGGTTCAAAAGATTCAAGCGACTGATGTCACTGAAGAAGAAGCATTGAATGCGATTTTCTTCGAACGTGCTGATGAATTTATTAAGCAAGCCAATGAATTTTGCCGTGTTGAAAAAGGTTCTACTGTTAAACCAGCCGATGCTCGTGGTCAAGTCAGTGCTGCGATGCTATTTGGTACTGCTCGTTTTAATACATGGGTTGCTGCCAATAACTTTAAAGATGGCAATGAAATGCGTGATGCTAAAGAACAAGTGATGTCTTATATCATGCAACAGTTTCATATGATGCTTGAAGATAATTATGACGAATACTGCGAACAGTTTGAGAACTACCTTCGCTTCCGTCGTAATGAAGAGTTTCATGCAAATAAACATGACCACGAACATTAAATAGATTTGCATTGTGTGCATTGGGCCTCCTATAGGGGGCTTTTTTAATGCTTAAACTCTAATATTCAAACGAAAATGCAATTCAAAAATTGATCAATTTCTCGTATGTTATTCTTATTGATGACTCAACTAAGGATAGCGATGAATCAACTCAACTTTCCCATCGTCGATGCCCATATCCATCAATGGGATCCTTATCACACACCGCATGCTGCCGCTTTAGCTGTTAAGCTTTTTGGAAAACATCCAAAAATATTGGATAAAGTCGTTCGTCTCGTAAAACCTAAAGATTTAATTGATACAGTAGGACTTACAGATTACATCACAGCACCCTATTTACCAGCGGATTACCACAAAGACATTGGACACTATACTGTGAGCCGTGTTGTACATGTCGAAGCCAGCTGGCATCATCAAAAAGGGACTGGCGTTGTAGAAGAAACGCAATTTATTCAGCAGCTTCCTTTTTCTCAAGAAAACATCAAATTGGCTGGAATCGTTGCAACAGCTGATCCTCGTGAAAGTAATTTCAAAAAAATTCTTAAAATGCATAAAAAGGCATCTCCGCATTTTCGTGGTATTCGAAAAATGGCTGCACATCATGAAGATCCTGGAATTCATGCATGGAACGATGATCCCCACCTCTACACTGATCGAAAATTTTTAAAAGGTTTTGAAGCCTTAGCCCAGTACAATTTAAGCTTTGATGCTTGGGTTTATTCTAGCCAGCTTAAAGATGTTATTGCTTTGGCAAAACGTTTTCCTGAGACTTCGATTGTCTTAGACCATTTGGGCACACCAGCAGGTTTATTCGGCCCAGTAGGTAAACACACAGGAATCACCCAAACTGCGCGAGACAATATCTATTTCCACTGGAAAGAAGATCTTGCAGAATTAGCTCAATGTCCGAATGTATATACAAAAATGTCTGGACTCTTCATGCCTGTTTTAGGTCATCAATTTCATACACGACGAACACTAGCATCTAAACAACAAATCATTGAATTGGTCTCTCCTATGATTATTCATGCTTTACAATGTTTTGGGCCTTATCGTGTCATGTTTGCATCCAACTTCCCGATGGATAAAGTGAGCACATCACTCACAAATATCATTGATGCCTTTAGCGACATTGTCGCTACCTATAATTCAGATGTTGTTGAACAGATATTTTGTAAAAATGCGCAGCAATTTTATAAGCTTTAAAAAAAAGGCTCATTCACGATCGAATGAGCCTTTTTGAATCGTACATTGTGGCTCTAAGTTTTAGGCTTTAAAATCATTTCAGGTTGTGGTTTACCATACTGATCTGCCATAACTTCAACCAAAAACTCAGGCTTAATATATTTTTTGATCACTGCATCTATATCTTGCTTCGTCAGTTTTGCAAATGCCTGATCTCGCTCTAGTCTTGAAAGCTGTGTTTTATTTTGCTCAAGCTGACTGTTCAATCCACGATGAATACGGCGCTCATCCTCTAAATTCGTGACACGCTGTTTCATAATATTGGCTTTAGCCGCTTCAAGCTCTTGCTCCGTCACACCATTCTTTAATAAGTCAGTGAATACTTTATGCACACCTTGAGAAACTTGAGCTGATTTTCCTGCTGCATAATTAGCACTTACACCTAGAGCACCAGCATTGATAAAATTATCCAAACTCAAACTACTTCCAAAGCTGTAAACCAACGCATTTTTTTCACGTAACTCCATGGCAAGGCGTGATGATAATTGTGACTCGCCTAGAATATGGCTCAACACATATAATGCTTCTGCATCAGGATGATTATTACCCACTGGAATGGCAATAACCGCTTGATAATTACCAAATTGACGCTGTTCAGCCAGCGCATGAACTTTTTGAGCAGGATAATCTATATGACTGCCCTGCAAACGTTGGTATGGTTCTTTTGTCTTAGACTGACCTAAAGATGAATTCAAATATTTCAGAATGGCTTTGTCATCAAAATCACCAGTCACCGATATTTGACCATTTTGAGTTGTAAAATACTTTTGGTACAAAGCTTTAATTTGATCATTGGTGATGGTTTCAATTTGCTGCTTTGCCAGCTTAGGTTCAAAATGATATCGCAAATCACCTGGTTCATATCGCTCTACGATTCTAGCGATAGTCAGTCCTGCAACAGTTTCAGGCTCTGTATATGGTCGATTTAATGACGACAATGTTTGCGATTTGATGAGGTCAAACTGACTTTGCTCAAATTTCGGATTATTCATAACGTCGACAATAAACTTGAAGAATTCTGTAAATTTTTCTTTCTTCGCAGATACGTTAATCACAATACCATTATCAACAGCTGAAGCAGATGCTCGACCACCCGCCTCGATTGATTTGTCTGCAATATCTTGCAGGCTATACTGCTCAGATGCTCTCAATAGCAAATAAGACATAAAGCCTAGTGCTTCACCTTGATGCTTGAGTGATTGTGCTGTCCCGAAATTTAAAGATATCGATGCGTAAGTTTTGTCATCGCGTGTTGACGTTGGGAATAGTGCATACTGCATCCCATTTTTCAAAGTACCACGCTTGATTTTTTTCTCTAACTTTTCAACATACTGTTTGGAATTTTTTAAGTGCTCAGCCACTTCAGCTTTATACACAGCTGGGTCTTTTAAAGGCTCTTCTTGAGTTGTCACTTGATCTAAAGTTTTTGATTCTTGCTCATGAGCGTCTAGCTCGAGTGCCTTTTTTTGATCCTCAGGCGTAGGTTGTATGTCTCCCGAAATACGATGCTCAGCAACCAAGAATTGATTTATTGCCTGATTAACCTGATCGACATTTAAACTTTGTATCTCTGCTTGGTCTTTAAAATATTTTGTCCAATCCCCATTGGATGAAACCACATAATCACTAATGAAACCACCCACAGAAGAGGCATTGGTCATCATGCTCTCTTGACCATTTTTAATCATGTTTTTGACACGATTTAATTCTGTTTCATTAAATTGATGCTTTTTCTCAATTCCTTTCTCTAGAGAAAGGGCAACTTTTTTCTCATCATGATTAGGAGCATACACTGCCCCCATAAAAACAAGATTAAAATCTGGTGTTAACCATGTCGTCGATTGAACCTGTGTAGCCGTACCTGTTTCTACAATATCTTTGTACAAGTGACCACTAGGTTGCATTGTAAATAAATAAGGTGCTAAAGCGAGTGCAGTCTGCGTTTTTTGCTGGGTGCCATTGAGATAAATATTGTATTTGCCTAAATCACTTCCCTTTTGCACGATAAATTGACGATCTTTGATCTTGGTCGAATCAAGCATTGGAACTTTGGTTGACTCAGGAATTTGACGCGCAGGAATTTGATTAAAATTTTTATCCACTGCTTTCAGGATATCCGTTTTATTAAATTTACCTGCAATCACTAGAACTGCATTATTCGGTGCATACCATTGTCGGTAAAATTGATTCAGTTCCTTCATGTTGATTGACTGAAGCTCAGTTAAATCACCAATCGGTAGACGACCTAGATACTGATTTCCGTAAGCAGATTTCCAAATTTGATCCATCAATACTGAAAAAGGTTGATCCATTCGAACCTCACGCTCTCGTTTTACGATTGCGATTTCTGACGGAACAAATTTTTCCTGAAGTACGAGCTTATCCATCCGCTCTGCCTCCAGATACAACATTTCATCAATGGCTTTTTGTTCTGGACGGATGACACTCATATACTGGGTAGAATAGTAGTCAGTCATCGCATTACTCATGAGCGTATGCTGATCTAGACGACGTTGAAACTCATCTCCTTTTACATTTTCTGTGCCTTTAAACGCGAGATGCTCAAGTAAATGTGCTAAACCACCTTTACCTTGTGGGTCATTCAAAGCTCCCGTTAAATACACCATATTCATAAAAATTTTATTTTCTTTAGGTATCGGTGCCAAAATCACCCGTAAACCATTTTCTAGTTTGTATTCTTCAATATTTTGTTCAGTCTTGACCAAAACAGGTTGTGCTAAACCGCTAGAACTGACCGCAACGATCATTAAAGTAAGTGAAAGTTTTTTAAAACGAGTTAGCATTGTTCTTCCAATTATTGATATAAAAAAATTGATCACACGCCTGACAAGGGTATGATCAATAGGGTTTATGCTTTAAAGGTAAATTTCAGCTTTCATATAAAGTTTGGCATAGCCAGAAATTTCAATTCTTTGATTCTCTTTAAGTTGGCAATACAACACGCCACCTCGTTCTGAGCTTTGAAAAGCAATAAGTTCTGTTTTATTCAATTTCTCAGCCCACAAGGGTGCTAATCCTGTATGCATAGAACCTGTTACAGGATCTTCATTGATGCCTTTATGTGGTGCAAAATAACGTGCCACATAATCATATTGTTCTGATGCTGCAGTTATAGCAATATCGGGATGATCGGATGCTGTAATACAAGTACTAACCTCATAAGCTTCAGCAATTGCATTAATATTGGCAAAATTAGGTTTGGCATCAAGCACATCTTGTTCACTTTCCAAGACTAAAATATAAGCTTGTTGATTTAGATAAATTTCCTTGATTGGACAATCAACCACTTCTTTTAATAACTCAGGAAACTCTTCAGTTAAATGAGGGATTCGAACAGGGAAATTCATTGTAATTTTTCCATCATCTTGTCGAGTGATGGTAAAAATTCCTAAATCTTTGACATGAAATTTAATTTTTTTCGCTTGAGTATACTCATTAAAAAGTACATAACTGCTCGCTAAAGTGGCATGACCACAAAAATCGACTTCAACTTTAGGTGTAAACCAACGGATTTCATAATTTTCATCATCAATAATTTTAACAAAAGCCGTTTCAGCCAAATTATTTTCAAATGCAATATTTTGCATGAGTGATGTATCAAGCCATTCTTCACTGACCACTACAGCTGCAGGATTCCCCTTAAACAACGCTGTAGTAAAGGCATCAACTTGATACATTTTCATAAATACACCCCTAATATTTCCAAACTTCTAATTGAGAATAATAATCTTTTATCATTTCAAATCATAGATTAATTTCAATCTTGACTATAAATTATTGCTTCACAAAGATTCGTTCATAAACTGTATATTTCTAATGATCTTCAATAAAAAAACCCTCACATGAGGGTCTTTTGCTATTTACGCTTTTTGAGCGCTTTCTTTAAATCTTTTAACTTAGATTCATGTTTAGAAATTTTCTTAAGTCTCGATTTAATTTGATCTTTCAAATCTTTAATTTTTAACTTGGACTTATTCGCCATATCTTATCTTCCTCGTGTCATTCACTTTAAATTGTTAATGCTTGAATTTACTGACAAGAATGGGCATTCATCCCTAAATTCCCATTCAATTCATGATTAATGGATTAACGATTTTGTTGATCTAAATCAGATTGCTGTTGTGATTGTTGACGGGACTGTTGCTGATTCTGCTGCTGTTGATCTTGTTGCTGTTGCTGCTGATTCGGTTGTTGTTGATGTGGCTGTTGACCTTGTTGACGTTGTTGGTGATTTTGTTGCTGTTGCTCATTTTGATCTTGATTGTATTGATTACTCATTTCATATCTCCATGATTATCAGTTTTTTGATACGGATCTTAAATTCTTTTTTACTTGAATTAGACCAGTACAAATAACAATAAACCTTTTGCACGAAACTGCGAGCATAGAGCTGTATCAAAATACTGCATCGTAACTTCCATTGTGTAAGCTATTTAAATTTCAGAGGATTAAAATTGATATATGTTACGAGGCTTACAAGGCTCTCTCATTTGTTTACTTGTATTAACGAGACTTATTCCTCTGGTTTTAAATATGGATATGGATTTGTAGCACCACTCGTTAAATAAATCCCATAATGTAAATGTGGAGGTGTATTGATCGCATTGCCAGTATTTCCCACATATCCTAATACTTCACCGACTTCAACCCAGTCACCTTCTTGGATTTGTGCTGCATATTCATCTAAATGTGCATAGTAATGGCGACTTAACTGAGGTCCTACCACCCAGATGACTTTACCTCCCAAACTATTTGTGCCGATACGACTTACAATACCTTGTGTTGTACTCAATACAGGCGTACCTCGTTTGGCAAAAATATCAATTCCTTGATGTGTACGACCATTTGAACGTGCTGCCCCCCAAGTATCTGCTATTTGAGTTACTTTGACTCCTTCAACGGGTATCGCCAACGGCTCTGTCAACGCTTGCTGTTGAAGTTTCCAGTATAAATATGGATATTGTATTCCTGCTGTTGCGCCTGAATTTGGGGGCTGACAAGCAGTAAGCATCCAACTGATTGCAATGAGTGATCCGATAATCCTTTTTTTCATATACAACCTAACATCTTAAATTAAGTTAAATTTTAGCGTCTGATCGACGTTTGCATTGTATTGTTTAAATTAAAAGCACTTGTCAGAAACCAATAAAAGCCTGCTTATACCGATTAAATCGTCAGAATTACATATTTTTTTTGATCAATACGATACTTTCTTTTTTGAATCACGCATAATAGTCACCAATTCCCCGATTTATTTTGTTTGACTTCAATGATTGAATCCTCAGATCAATTCAGGATGTTCATAAATTCTTGATAAGTCAGACCTTTCACTATTTGCACATTATTGAAGTTTTTATATGAAAATCGTCATTCTCAATAAACCTTATGGCGTTCTCTCCCAGTTTCGTAAAGACGAAGCGCATATGACAATGTCTGATTTCGTTGACGATCCGACTTTACGTCTTGCTGGACGTTTAGACATGGACTCTGAAGGTCTAGTGTTTTTAACCGACCATGGTGGTTTAAATCAGTACATTACCAACCCTGCCAATAAGAAATTTAAAACTTATTTGGTTCAAGTTGATGGTGATGTGACTGAAGAGGCTTTAGAACAGCTTCGTAAAGGTGTAGAGCTTAAAGACGGTATGACTCTACCTGCAAAAGCTGTAAAAGTTGAACAGCCTGAGTGGTTATGGGATCGTGATCCTCCTGTTCGTTTCCGTGCTTCTGTACCTACTTCTTGGGTTGAAATTTCGATTTGCGAAGGTCGTAACCGCCAAGTTCGACGTATGACTGCAGCAGTAGGTTTCCCAACTTTACGTCTTATTCGCACTAAAATTGGATCAATAGACTTAGTACAGATGGGTCTTGAATCTGGCGAAACTAGAGAAATTGAACCATTACTTTATCCTGACTTTCAAAATGTTCCTGCAGAAGAGCCATACCGCTCACGCTCTTATGTGAAGAAACCAGGCGGTACAGGTGGCAAGCCGATTAATAAGAAAGTCAATAAAGATGGTACTAAGAAAAAATCGGGTACTAAACGTATTTGGCAAATGGAAGAACATGAGAAACCACGTCGTAAGACCAATGGTACTACTCGCCCAAATACAAAAGCTCCACGTGGACGCGCACGCTAAGCTCAAGCTATTGTATAAAAAGTAAAAGGATGCGATTGCATCCTTTTTTTATACATAAATTAACTTAAATAATCTCTCATTTTAAGTACACTTTTTCGATTATTTGCTTATTGTGAGTTGATACTTATGAAAAAATTTACGCTTGCTCTTTCAGGTTTTGCATTTTCAACATTCACTTTGGCAAATCCTTTAAGTGTTCATGTGCTTAATCAAGAAACTGGTCTTCCATCCTCAAATATTGCAGTTACCCTTGAAGCGCAGCAGGGTGAAAAATGGGTAAAGCTCAACGAAGCTAAAACGGATGAAAATGGTCGTATCAAGGCTCTATATCCAGCTGAAACAGATCTTCAAAAAGGTGTTTACAGAGTAACTTTTAAAACGGGTGACTGGTTTAAAGCAAATAACAAACGTACTTTCTTCCCAGAAGTGCCAGTGGTTTTTGTGATTGATGGTAGTTTAGATCATTACCATATTCCGTTGTTATTAAGTTCATATGGTTATTCAACCTATCGAGGGAATTGATTCTCTTCCGATAATTGATACATGATTTTCATTATTTATTCGAATATCAAAGTAATGTTGCGATTGAAATTTATTTCCATATATATCTTCAAAATTAATAATTAGTCTGTATGTTAATTCGCAACATTTACTTAAAATCTCTGATTCACCTTTAGATAAATAATTTGAGATCCAAACACTAGTAAAGTCATTAATTCGGTTAAGTTGCTGTAATAGTCTAAGATTGTCAACTCCACCTAACACCTCAACAAAACATGCCTTTTCCTTACCATCATTGAAAATTCTAAACTGAAGTAATGGTGCTTCTTGATATTCTATTTTTGCATTTACCGCATCGATAGGGTGTGGATTTAATCTAATTTTTGACTGAGCTACAACTAAAATTGGTTTCACAGACTCATGTATCGAACTATAATAATTTTTCTGATCATCTACTAATCTTTTCTGTTGTTTGACATTCTCTCGTATTTCATCAATTTGAAGCTGTAATGCTTTTTCTTGTTGTTCTAAGGCTTTGGTATTTTGTTCAAGCTGTTTACCTTGCTGAACATAACCAAGAACAAGCCAAAGAAAAGCAATAGGTGCAAAAATTCCAGCAAGTGCATCCCCCAATTCATTGAGAGATACTGGACTTTGTAAGTTAGCAAAAAACCAAATCAACGCAATGACTAAAAGCCATATGACTGTAATTACAATACCCCACACCAAACTTTTCTGATTCATCTTCTGACAATAAAAAACCCATAGCTAAGTATGGGTTTTACATGAATTTTATGACCTAGGCAAATTAAGCTTTAAGCCATTTCTCCACTCTAGATTGATCGGAAACCTTAAGTTCTACTTCAGTGAGTTCACTACCACCTGATTGAACTTCAAATTGCATTAATTCATCACGACGGAAAGCATGCACATTAAAAGTACCTTCCAATTTTGCATACTTGTCGAGTTGTTTAGTGGTCGCCTTCAAACCATCAACTGCGATGATAATATCATGAGCAGAAAGCCCAGCTTTAACACCAGCGCCATCACGACGAGCAGACTGAATTAATACACCTTCAGGTTTATCTACAAGTTTTAAACCAAATGGTAAAGATTTATCATGCTTAAAAACATAGTCTAAGCCAAATTCAGGGAACAATTGATCAAGCGGTAACTCATCCGTGGTATTAATCAAATGATTAATTTGTTCAGACCAATCATCACCTGTTAATTCCTGGCATAATTCATAGATGGTACGTTCATGAACCTGTGTACCCTTTTGCGTATTTTCATACAGCTTACGCATCAATGCATCAAGACTTGAACCTCTTAAACGTAAACCTAAATCTAGACACAGCGCTACTAAGCAACCCTTGTTATAGTAACTTGTGCCAGCATTGTTAGAGTTTTCATCTTGACGATAGAATTTGACCCATGCATCAAAACTTGACTCTGCAACAGTTTGAACAAAACGACCTGGATTTTGCAAATAACGATCGATCTGCGCCTTTAACAACTTCAAGTAAGATTCCTGAGAAATCACACCACTACGCAGTAGAATCAAATCATCATAGTAGGACGTAAAGCCTTCAAAAATCCACAGCAAAGAGGTATAGCCCTCTTTGTCTAAATCATAATTCACAAAATTTTCAGGGCGAATAAATTTCACCAACCATGAATGAAAATATTCATGGCTACACAACCCTAAGAAACGCTGATAATCAGCGGAAGGTTCAACAGGCTCATTGGACTTAGGTAGATCATCACGTGGAGAAATCAAACTTGTTGAGTTCGGGTGCTCTAAACCACCATAACTGTTACCCGTCGCGATGGTCATAAAAGTGTAGTTTTCAAATGGTGCTGAACCAAACATGGATATTTCTGTCGTACAGATTTTCTCAATATCTTGTTTCATACGTTCGACATTCATCGCATGTTTGCCAGAAACCACAAACTCATGTGGTATACCATTTGCTTCAAAAGCAAAACGAGTTTGATCTGCAAGTTCAAATGGTGCATCAATCAATTCAGCGTAGTTTTTTGCCTTAAGCGTATAGCGACCACGCACTAAACTTTTAGATGCCAATCCTGTAGCGAGTTGGAAATGTTTCAATTCATCTGGCAAAAATAACTCAACTTCTACCGCTTTATCTTCTTGTCCTTCTAAACCTAAACATGCACAAGCAGGATTCACATATAAGCGTGTTTCATCAACATAAGCACCACGTACTGAGAGGTCGTATGCATAGACGTCGTACTCAACCGTAATCAGCTCAAAATCAGTATTAAATAACTGCCACTTATTTTTTTCATTTTTACGAATCTTGAGTATTCGACCATCTTCATCATAGGCACGAACAGACTCAATATGTTTTGAAAACTCTCGAATGAGATAACTTCCTGGAATCCAAGTTGGCAAGCTCAATACTTGAGTTGGTTGAGCAACGAAACGAACAGTAACGTGAATGAGATGCTGACGAAAGTCGTCAAATTCGATCTGATAATGCAACATAATGTCTTAATTGAGAAACTATAGAACCAACTTGTATTTAGATTAGCATTTTTTTACTTGGAGTTGCGCGATTCGTATTAATTGTCTACAAATCTGACTAGAGTTTCAGAAAAAAAAGGCATAGCATGCGGTGTGCTTGATGATCTATGCCATTGGATTGGCTTATATAGGTAAACCCGTTGAAACTCTACTCTGCTCTACTCATAATTTTTAGTTTTTTTATAGTAAATATCACACATGCTTCCTTGTTCGAAGTTGCACCAGAAAGTTTAGAAGCTGAAGCATGGACTGTCTTAGATCCACAATCAGGTCAAGTCATTACTGAACACAATAGCCATGTCCAACGTGCACCAGCTTCGTTAACCAAAATGATGGTGGCTTACATCGCGCTGAAAGACATTCAAGCGGGTAAAATTAGCAAAAATGAAGTTATTACTGCCACACCAGTTGTCAATGTAGTTCAATGGGATGAGTCTCAGATGTATCTGAAGCCGACTCAACAAATTACGATTGATCAGCTTTTGGCAGGCTTAATTATCATGTCTGCCAACGATGCTGCTGTCACATTGGCTGAACGAATTTCAGGATCAGTGCCTGCATTTGTTCAACGCATGAATCAAGAAGCCAAAGCACTTGGCATGAAAGATACAAACTTTGCCAATCCCGCGGGCATTACAATGGATATGCACTATTCAACAGCGCATGATTTAGCCGTGCTCGCACAAGCACTCACCAATGAAACACCCGATTACCTTGACTACTCGAAACAGCAAAGTTTTACTTACAATCAGCATTTTCACCGTGCAACGAATATCTTACTTAAACAAGATGCTACTGTTGATGGTTTAAAAACAGGGTTTACTCGTGCTGCAGGCTATAACCTTGCACTTACAGCCAACCGACCAACTCAACAATTTGACCTCAATCAAAGGAGACTTATTGTTGTGGTACTCGGTGCTCAAAGTGGCTTTAAACGCGCTGAAATCGCACATCAACTTTTAAACCTATCCTATGCCTATACACGCAATGAAATTGCAATTAAAAATAAGCAACTAATTGCTGAACTCCCTGTAGTCGCATCTACCTTAAAAAGGTTCAAAGTCGAAACTAAAAAGCCAAGTATCGTGACGACCTCTTTGTATAACGCGAATCAAATGATTGATATGCGTAATTTTGACAATCAAACTCATCGTTTGATTCAAGCAGATGCTTTTGGATTCACTTCAGCTCTTGAGCCTTTACAGCAAACTCAAACGCATATGAACGTCGAGCTACTAACACAATCATTAACCGCACCTATTGCGCAAATTCAGCAGTTGGCACGTATTCATATCTATCAAAATAACCGGCTCATTCAAACGGTAATGATTGAGGATGAACTTCAAATTGATGAAGCATCATGGTTTGAAAGTATTTTGAATTGGTTTAAACAATTATTTAGTTTCGGATCTAGCAGTGCAAATCAAGCAAAAATCTATCCTTTAAACTGATTGCAGTTTTTTATTGTAAATCTGTAACTTGTAATACAAAAAGAACAATTCTTTTAAAAATGAGATGGCATATTAACCCCATCTCTTTTTTATTTATGACGCTATAAAAATAGGAATATTAAATGTCGAATCTTCATCATATTGTCATTGTGGGTGGTGGTGCTGGTGGCTTAGAACTAGCAACACAACTGGGTGACACGCTGGGCAAATCGAAAAAAGCAAAAATTACATTAGTGGACCAAAAGCTCACACATATCTGGAAACCACTTTTACACGAAATTGCAGCAGGTACGTTGAGCCCTAGTGATGAAGAAACAAATTATTTTGGTCATGCTGCGAAGCATCATTATGAGTTTGTATTGGGTAAATTCGAACAATTAGATCGTGAAGCCAAGACCATTCAATTGCTCAAACCTGTTGCATCGACCTATGACCAATCGACTGATCATTTAACGCTAAGTTATGACACTCTTATTCTGGCGGTTGGTTCGATTTCCAATGATTTCAATACTTCAGGTGTGCAAGAACATTGTCACTATTTAGATAATCCAAAACAGGCTGAACAGTTCCAGCAGCATCTACTTCATCTTTATATCGAAGCTCAAAATAATAATGACCATCGTGAGCTACATATTGGCATTATAGGTGCAGGTGCAACAGGTGTTGAGCTTGCAGCTGCATTAGTTCAAGCCAAACAAAACTTCTTTAAATACGGTCTTAATAAAATTGACCCTAAAAACGTCAAAATTTCACTAATCGAAGGCGCTGATCGTATTCTACCAGCTCTTTCTGAAAAAATGTCAGACCACAGCACTAAGCAGCTTAAGCGCATGAATGTGGATATTTTAACGTCTAAGCGTGTCGAAAAAGTGGATGCTGATCAAATTTACTTTAATGATGGAAGTTCAATTCCAGCACAATTAAAAGTTTGGGCTGCAGGCATTAAAACTCCAGCAGTGATTCAAAACCTAGAAGGCTTCGAAAAAGATCGTATGGGTCGCTTACACGTATTTGCAACACTCCAAACCAAAGCAGATCCGAATGTTTTTGCTTTCGGTGATTGCGCATACTGTATTTTAGATGCCCGTGAAACAGCTTTAGGACCGCGTGCGCAAGTAGCAAGTCAACAGGCTGCTTTCCTCGTTGATGCAATGAAAGCGCGAATTTCAGGAAGATCACAACCGATGTTCAATTTTTCTGACAAAGGTTCACTTGTGTCTTTAAGTGAGAATAAAGCAGTCGGCGAATTACTAGGTCAGGTCAATGTCCAAGGATTTGTGGCGAAGTCGATGTATGTATCGCTTTACCGACTGCATCAAGCCACGATTTATGGTTATGCACAGGCAGGATTACTCACAGCCAAAGATTTTGTGACCAGAAAAATAGCACCTAAAATCAAATTGCATTGAAAAATCTAAAAGACGCCCCAATGTAATATTTAAGCGTTATAAATTATCGAAACTGCATTTTTTTTAGAAAATTGTCTACAAAAATTGGTTTTCACTTTATGATGTACCCTTAAAATATTTGAATGGATCATTAACATGACAGTTATTGCAAATGACCTTGTGGTTTTATTTAACTATAAATTGACTAATGCAGAGGGTGAAACTCTCGATCAATCTCAAGGTGAACCACTTGCATATTTGCAAGGCGCTGGCAACATTATCCCTGGCTTAGAAAAAGCAATGTTAGGTAAAACGACTGGTGACAAATTCACAGTAACGATTCCTGCTGCTGAAGCTTATGGTGAGTACAACACTGATTTAGTTCAAGAAGTACCTAAACAAATGTTCCAAGGCGTAGACAACATCGAAGCTGGTATGCAATTCCAAGCGCAAACTGATGATGGCGTTCAAATTGTGACTGTTAAAGCGGTTGAAGGCGAAAACGTAATCGTTGATGCTAACTTCCCGCTTGCTGGTCAAGACTTAACATTTGATGTTGAAATCGTTGAAATCCGTGAAGCTACTCAAGAAGAGTTAGATCACGGTCACGTTCACGGTGTAGGTGGTCACCACCACTAAGATCTACGGATTTTAGGACAAAAAGGTGAAGCTCCTGCTTCGCCTTTTTTTTATGCAAAAAATTACAATGCTTAACGATTTAAATGATTCAAATTCTTATAATTTCCTGAGGATATTTGGATATTAATCATATGAATCTCATTTGGTTTCGTCAGGATTTAAGAGTTAGGGACAACACGGCGTTAATGGAGGCAAACCGGCATGGGAATACTTGTGCATTGGTGATACTTTCACCTGAACAATGGAAATTGCATGATGATGCAGTGATTAAAATTGACTTTTATCTTCGCCAACTTAAATCACTTGAAAGTGAGTTAAAGCAATTCAATATCCCACTTGTAGTGGAAATCGTTCCCCAATGGGATGATGTACCAGCTAGATTATTAACTTTCGCAAATAAATATCAAATTACTGCGATACACGCCAACATTGAAATCGGCGTGAATGAGTTACATCGTGATGCACAAGTCCAGACCTTATTAGAATCGCATCAAGTAACTGTCGAGTATTATCATGACCGCACAATTTTCCCACTTGGATCAATTCGTAATAAGACGCACCAGCCTTACCAAGTTTTTGGTGCTTATAAACGTGCATGCTATGAGATCTTGAATATCTCTGTTCCTCAACCACTCCCTGTACCGAAAGTACAGCCTCATGAGCTTATACAACGCTTTCATACCTCCAAAATTCCATCGATACATGATTTTTATCCTGATGCTCAGATTAAATATCAATGGCCTGTTGGAGAGTCATTTGCACTACAAATGCTCGAGAAATTTGTTGACGAGAATTTAGAGCCCTACAAACAACAACGCGACTTTCCAAACATTGATGCTACCAGTCAATTATCACCGTATTTAAATCTAGGAATTATTTCGATTCGACAATGTTTGGCTGCAATTTTTAGTCGCTCAAATGGCAATTTTCATCTCTACTCTGATGGTCAACAAACTTGGTTAGATGAGTTATTATGGCGAGAATTTTATCAACACATCCTATTTGATTTTCCAAGATTATCGAAATATCAACCATTCAATTTAAATACGTCTAATGTGCCATGGCGTGATGCACCCGATGAATTAAATGCTTGGAAATTTGGACAAACGGGTATTCCAATTGTGGACGCTGGAATCCGTCAAATGCTTCAAACAGGTTGGATGCACAATCGTGTCAGAATGATTGTCGCCATGTTCCTTAGTAAGAATTTGCTCATCGACTGGCGTAAAGGCGAACAATGGTTTATGCAACATTTGATAGATGGGGATTTAGCGGCAAATAATGGTGGCTGGCAATGGTGTGCTTCAACAGGTACAGATGCTGTACCTTATTTCCGTATTTTTAACCCCATTAGTCAATCACAAAAATTTGATAGTCAAGGTGATTATATTCGCAAATGGATACCTGAATTAGCTCATCTTGATGCGAAAATCATTCATGAGCCTTATGCTAAATATCCGAATCTTAAACTCAATTATCCAAAACCTATTGTTGATTTAAAGATGAGTAGACAGCGCGCATTAGCTGCTTTCAAATCAGCCTAACGAATGCTCGCTCAAAATTTTGTTTGGCTTGATTTTCTTAAGTGTCATGAAAATATGCTGTTTTATAAATGGATTCCATTTGATAAAAGCTATTAAGAACTTCATTTCGTTTTAGTGTAGAAATTTCAGAGGGTACCCAACTGAATTCTTGATGAATTTGCTGCTGATATTCTTCAAAACGTTTGGCGGTTGAACCAAGAATTGCAAGATCAATATCAAGTAAATAGTTAAGGTCTGAATCAACTGAAGCACGATGCTCTTTGGTCGCTAATATCCACTGATAAATTTTCTCATATCTCCTCATCTCCATGTGGGGAGATATGATGTTCAGCATCAGATCAGCACTTTGTTGTTCATTATCGTGTGCCTTAGGCTCATATATGACATCATGAAACCAAAGAGCTATAGAGACTGATAAAGGATCTTTTAAATTTGGTAGAACCAATTGTAAGTGATCCATACATTCAACGATATGCTGCACTGTATGATAATGCCGATGAGGCTCACTGTAATGAACTTCTAATCTATCAAGAATAGATATGGAATCCTCTGAGGATAGTTCAAGCTGTTGTGCAGTAGCGGCCCAGTATCTTCTCAACTGTTTTAAATATGAATCAATCATCAGACACCTTGCCCAGCTAACGCCTATTTATTTTCAAGCAGCCTGCTCATCACGTTTAAATACGAGCTCACCTTTCAAAGAACTTTCAGCATCGAAATAATAGCCGTCTGTATTGAATGATTTAAGATCATCCACAGTATTAGGTTTATTTTCGATAATATAACGTGCCATCAATCCACGCGCTTTTTTAGCATAGAAGCTTATCACTTTATATTTCCCATTTTTCTGGTCTAAAAACACGGGCTTGATAATTTCAGCTTTAATTTTGCTTTCTTTCACCGATTTATAATATTCATCGGATGCGATATTGACCAATAAATCACTCTTGGCTTCTGATAAATCTTGGTTGATCAATTGGGTAATTTCATCTCCCCAAAATTCGTAAAGATTGTGACCGCGTGGATTTGCTAATTTCGTGCCCATTTCTAAACGATAAGGCATCATTAAATCCAGTGGTCGAAGTAATCCATAGAGACCTGATAGCATTCTTAAATGGCGTTGAGCATATTCTAAATCAGCTTGCGTAAGCGAATACGCATCCAGACCTGTATAAACATCGCCCTTAAAGGCAAATATTGCTTGGCGTGCATTTGATAAATCAAAATCTGATTGCCAATCTCTAAAACGCTCCACGTTAACATTCGCAATCTTTTCACTCACACTCATTAACTTGGCGATTTCTGAAGCAGACAATTTACGACTTACGTCTATAAGCTGTTGTGAGTGGTCAAGCAATCTTGGTAAAGTATGCTCATCAGTTGGAAGTGTAGATTCATAATCTAATGTCTTAGCAGGAGAAATTAAGGCAAACATAGAAACCTGATCAAAAAACAATTAATCAAACTATAACAGTAGACTTATTTTATTTCCAATTGTGTTTTTTTTAATTATTGACGTTAAAATATACGATTCTCCTGCACGTTAATCGGTATTTTTATGTCTGAACAAATGTTCATTCAAGGCCCTGTTGGCAAAATTGAGGTTTTTGTAGATTTTCCTCAGTCTGAAGTAAAAGGATTTGCGGTCGTTTGTCACCCTCACCCGCTTCAAGGTGGTACTCCTCAGCACAAAGTTCCCACTCTGCTAGCTCAAATGTTCCTTGAGCGTGGTTATATCGTTTATCGTCCAAGTTTCCGTGGATCAGGTCAAAGTGAAGGGGTTCACGATGAAGGATTTGGTGAAACAGAAGATATTTTAGAAGTCATTCGTCAAGTACGTGCAAAACACCTTACATTGCCTTTTTATGTTGGAGGCTTTAGTTTTGGTGCACATGTTATGGCGAAGGCATATCATGCACTACCTCAAGAAATTCAACCTGAACAAGTCATTCTATGCGGTTTACCAACAGCCACAGTTGCTGGTATCCGTCACTATGTTACTCCAGCAATTAAAGGCGATATTCTGTTTATTCATGGTGAGGCAGATGAAGTCACTTTATTGTCCGATTTAATTGAATGGGCAAAGCCTCAACGCCATATTATTACAGTGCTACCTGGTGCTAATCACTTTTTCACAGGTTATTTGAAGCAACTTCGCGTCGCGATCACTCGCTTCCTTACGGCTTAATATAAATATTACGTGTTTCAGAAAAACCCAGTGTAGATTCTTTACATTGGGTTTGTTTTATTCCTCGTTAGGATTTCCACTCTAGCGATTGGAACGACTCATCTTCTCTTAATGTCTGCTCTACTGCTTGCGCAAGTTGTTTAATCACACTCTGCGTCTCAATTTTTTGGAACCAATCCTGTTCCTCATCTGCATGCGCACTTATTTCACATACAAAATGTCCTTCGCCATCTGGTTGATTACAGTTCACCCCTAAAGCGATTGGGTGATTAGAGACACTGACTTCCAATTCATGCGGATTCGTATTTTGAGTGTGAAATCCATGTTGCACCAACTGTTCAGATAACAATGCTGTAACGTAAGTTTGTGCATTATCATGAGAATGACTTGAATGAGCCTTAGCGTATTTCGTTTGATCAACTAAAAATTGTAATTTTTTCATTTCCTCGTCCAAAGGCTTTTTAATTATATAGAATTAGAATAAGCAATATAATCAAAACAGCCAAGCTTTTGCTTGGCTGTTTGAAAAGAAATATACAAATCTTTGGTCGTATTATTCACTAACTTGAATAGATAAACCCGCTTGTTCAGTGAGTTGAGTAAATGTTGGGAAACTTGTTGCAACGGTTTCAGTTCCCACAATTTTAATTGCGCCTGAAGTACGCAGACCCGCAATGGAGAAACTCATGGCAATACGATGATCATGATGTGACTCAATTTCACCACCTGTAAAGATAGCAGACCAATCACCAGACTTACCTTTACCTTCAATAATAATACCATCATCCGTAGGCGTACAATCAACACCCATTGTTTTCAATCCATCAGCCATCACTTGGATTCGATCAGACTCTTTTACACGAAGTTCAGCTGCACCAGTTAACACTGTTTGACCTTCAGCACAAGCTGCAGCAATAAATAATGCTGGGAATTCATCAATCGCTAAAGGTACTTGATCTTCAGGCATGTGGATGCCTTTCAAAGTACGAGTGCCACGAATTCGAATATCAGCGATTGGTTCACCACCTGCAATTCGTTCATTCTCAACTGAAATATCAGCCCCCATTTGCTTCAAAATTTCGATCACACCAGTACGAGTAGGGTTAATACCCACTGCCTCAAGTGTTACATCTGAATTTTCAGTAATGGCAGCACCCACCATAAAGAACGCAGCAGATGAAATATCTGAAGGCACTTGAATATTCGTGCCAACTAACTTACCACCACCTTTTAAAGAAATACGGTTACCTTCAGTTTTCACATCATAACCAAATGCACGTAACATACGCTCAGAGTGATCACGTGTCGGTTCTGGCTCAGTCACCGACGTTACACCTTCTGCCCATAAACCAGCGAGCAGAATGCCAGACTTCACTTGTGCAGAAGCCATCGGTAAATCGTAATGAATACCTTTAAGTTGCTGATTACCTGTGATCGATACTGGCGGTGTGCCACGCTCACCTGTTGTTTGAATTTGAGCACCCATTTCACGGAGTGGCTTTGCAATACGTTCCATAGGACGTTTGCTCAACGATGCATCACCAGTCATTACTGAGTCAAATTTTTGCGCAGACAACATCCCTGACAGAAGACGCATCGAAGTCCCAGAGTTACCCATATAAAGCTCACTTGCTGGAGCTTTAAGGCCATACATTCCTACACCATGAATCGTGACTTCACCATTTTTTGGACCTTCAATATTTACACCCATATCACGGAATGCTTGAAGTGTTGCTAAGGCATCTTCACCTTCTAAGAAACCAGTAACATGTGTTGTACCTTCAGCGATCGCACCAAACATGATTGAACGGTGTGACACAGATTTGTCACCTGGCACGCTAAATTTTCCAGTAAATGATTTAGCACCCGGCAGAATAGTAAATTGCTGTGTCACAGTTTTGTTCTCCATTAAAGGTTTCTTGGCAAGCATATGGTTAAAATGTTGGCGTGCTGCTTGAGCATGTCCAAGCAATCCCATGAGTGCTTTTGAATCTTCGTTTTCAATGAGCTGTCGAATATGAGCCAATTGGTTCTCAAATCCATCAACAGCATTCAAAATCGCTTTTTTATTGGCAAAGAATATGTCATGCCACATTTGTGGATCACTCGCCGCAATGCGAGAAAAGTCTCTGAAACCACCTGCTGCATAACGGAAAATGTCCAGATTATCTTCACGATTTGCAAGTTGCTCAACCAAATTGAATGCCATTAAATGTGGCAGATGACTTGTATGCGCAAGCACCTCATCATGCTTTTCCACATCCATACAAATTACTTCAGCTTGAGCAGCTTGCCATAACTGAATCAGTTTTTGCACTGCCCACTCAGCACTTGTTGCTAACGGCGTTAATATCACTTTGTGGTTAGCAAATAAATCTACTTTACCTGCATGAACACCAGTATGTTCAGCACCAGCTATTGGATGCCCTGGAACAAAACCTACGGGTAACTGCTCACCAAAAACCGCAATTGCAGCCTCAACCACATTGCCTTTGGTACTGCCCACATCTGTAATTATAGTATCAGGAGTAATCACAGATTTGATCGAGTTTAATACAGATTGTGTAGCTCTCACGGGTAAAGCAAGAACAATTAAATCTGCATCAACCACTGCATCTTTGGCATCAGCATATCCTTCACTAATCAAACCTAAAGCTTTAGCATCTTCTAACGTTTGAACAGATCGCGTAGATGCCACAACATTTTCAGCAAGACCATGTGCTTGAATGACACGTGCTAAACTTGATCCAATCAATCCTAGCCCAATAAATGCAACTTTTTTAAATAAAGGTTGAGACATATCTAAGTTTCAACTCTTTTTAAAGTACCGCAATTGGGTATGAACCAAGAACACGGATTTCTTTGACTAATGGACGAATTTCTTCGACAGCCGCACGTACGTTCTCTTGTTCGATATGCCCTTCTAAATCGATAAAGAATACATAAGCCCATTTTTCAGGCAAAGCAGGTCTTGTTTCGATACTGGTCAAGCTAATGTTATGTTTAGCGAACGGCGCTAAAATTTCTAATAACGCACCTGCACGGTCATGTGCAGAGATCAATAAAGAAGTTTTATCATTACCACTTTGTGGTACTTTTTCACGCCCAATAACTAAGAAGCGTGTTGTATTTTCTGGATTATCTTCAATATTGCTATGTAAGATTTCTAAATCATATAAGCTCGCAGCTGTTTCAGATGCGATTGCCGCAGAATGCCATTCATTACGGATACGGCGAGCAGCTTCAGCATTCGAACTCAAAGCCACACGTTCAACACCTGGATAATGAGCATCGAGCCAGCCACGACATTGAGCTAAAGTTTGTTGATGCGCATAGATTTGTTTAATGCTGTCTTTACGCGTATTTGAAGAAATCAAAAATTGATGATGAATACGTAATTCAACTTCACCAATCACATTTAAATGTGACGCTTTAAAACAATCAAGCGTGTGGTTAACCACACCTTCGGATGAGTTCTCAACAGGAACTAAACCATAATGTGCACTGCCTGCTTCGACTTCACGGAACACTTCATCAATTGTAGGAAGTGGGCGCACAACCGCATCATGTCCAAAATGCTTCAGTACTGCCGAATGGGTGTAAGTTCCTACTGGACCAAGGAAAGCAATGCTTTGTGGTGCTTCTAAAGCAAGGCACGCAGACATAATTTCTCTAAACAAACGCGCCATCGTCACGTCAGATAAAGGACCTTCATTACGCTCCATCACATTACGCAAAACTTGTGCTTCACGCTCAGGACGATAAAACATTGGATTTTCTTCAGAAGCAAATTTTGCTTTTGCTACAGCTTCAGCAAGTCGTGCTCGACGGTTAATCAGTTGTTGGAGTTGTTGATCTACTGAGTCGATATCTTCGCGGATTTTAGCTAAGTCTAAAGAATTCGTCGTGTTTTGATCATCGTTGATCATTGTAATGTCGCCTTACAGAATCAGTTATGTAAACAGTATAACAATAGTTAGCTTTCAAATGTTAAGCAACCAAACTTTATGGCAATAAGACTTAAAAATATACAGTTGAAATAATCATCAATCCAATACGCGCTATAAATTAGAAAAAAGACAAGAACATTGAATAGGATAGCTTTAATCTTTTTTTTAAAATCAGTTCGTTCTATAAGTTTTAAAATTGAAAACACATTCGAATACATCTCGCTTGTATTCCTCAAGCGAGATGTAAATACGGATAAAAATTAACGTCCTAGCATGCCACGTGCTACGATTTCTTTCATGATTTCGTTGGTTCCGCCGTAGATTCGTTGAATACGTGCATCCACAAAGAAGCGTGAAATAGGATATTCCGTCATATAGCCATAGCCACCAAAGAGTTGCAGTAGATTATCCGCCACTTTCATTTGCATATCTGTACTGAAACTTTTTAATGCAGCTGCTGTTTCAACATCCAATTTCCCTTCTTTATACAATGCTAGGTTTTGATTATAAAAAGCGGCTGTAGCCAGTTCATCGATTTTCGCTTGTGCTAAAACAAAACGAGAATTTTGGAATTGTCCAATTTTTTGACCAAAAGCCTGACGTTCTTGGACATATTGAACTGTCACATCAATTGAACCTCGAATTGCTCCTAATGCTGTCGCAGCAATCGCTGTCCGCTCACGTGGTAATTCTTGCATCAAATAGGCAAATCCCTGACCCGCTTGACCTAAAAGCTGATCAGCTGGAACTTTAACGTTGTCAAAAAAGAGTTCCGAGGTATCTTGGGAATGCAAACCGATTTTGTCGAGATTTGTGCCTTTTTTAAACCCTTCTAAATGAGTATCAACCAATAGAAGTGAGACGCCTTTAGCACGTGCCTGAGGATCTGTTTTAACGGCAAGCACAACCAAGTCTGCATGCTGACCATTTGAAATAAAGGTTTTAGAGCCATTCAAAACATAATGATCACCATTCAAAATGGCATTCGTACGGATGGCTTGTAAATCAGAACCAGCACCTGGCTCTGTCATTCCAATTGCCCCGACCACTTCACCAGAAACCATTTTTGGCAACCAATATTTTTTTTGTTCTTCATTTGCAATGTGCAAAATATATGGTGCTGCAATTTCTGAGTGACATGAAATACCTGTCGATAATGCGCTATAACCTGCACGTGCCGACTCTTCAACCAACATTAAAGAATATTCTGTTGGGACACCATAACCACCATATTCTTCAGGAACATCTACGCACAAGAAGCCATTTTCACCAAGTGCATTCCACACTGAACGTGGCATTTTTCCTTCACGTTCCCACTGCTCATAATGAGGAGCAACGTGCTCACTCATAAAACGTTTGAAATTATCACGGAATAATTCTAAATCTGCATCATATGCCAACATTCTTGTGTTCCTTACACTTCATTTTTTTATAAGTTTTCATGCTATCCCGTTTTTTTCCAGTTGTCATGGACAAAAGCGCTTGAAAATTCATACAATTTGGTCAGTCTCAAAAGCTAAAAATAATGCTTGATCATTGAATTTGATATTTAGCTTTTATTCGAAGCATCATTCCACGTTACACTGTCATTAAGAACATCCAACTGCATTGATCATGAATACAAAACGTAATTTATATAAAGACTTTGAACATCCATTTGCGCAATTTGTTCGTATTCTTGGCAAAGGAAAAAATGGTGCGCGATCACTGACCTATGAAGAAGCCTATCAAGCATTTGAGATGATTTTAAAAAATGAGGTATTAGACGTTCAGCTGGGTGCATTTTTAATGCTTTTACGAGTGAAAGAAGAATCTGTAGATGAACTGGCTGGATTTGTGCAAGCGACTCGTGATCAACTTAAATTTAGAGCTATTGATGTCGACCTAGACTGGTCTTCTTACGCGGGGAAACGCAAACACTATCCGTGGTTTATCTTATCGGCGTTAACCTTAGCAAAACATGGTCATCGTATTGTAATGCATGGGGCTTCTGGACATACCATTAATCGATTATATACAGAACAAGTTTTAGAGTATTTAGGTTATACCATTTGTCAAAATGAAAACGAAATGGCATCAGAACTTAATCAGCATAACTTTGCCTATATACCACTCGAAGTCATTTCACCGACCTTGAGTGACTTAATTGCATTACGCAATATCATGGGCTTACGCTCACCCATTCATACGCTTTCACGACTCATCAATCCCTTCAATGCCAAAGCCACTTTGCAAGCGATATTTCACCCAGCGTATCGCAGTTCTCATCAACAGACTGCTGCCAAATTAGGTTACGTTAACAGTGCGGTGATTAAAGGTGAAGGCGGTGAATTTGAACGAAACCCAGATGCAAAAACCTTAATTTGCGGTATACGAGACGGTGAACTGTATGAGCTTGAACTTCCGAAACTCACAGCTGATCGTTCAGCAATTGAAGAAGAGTTGAACTTAGATACTTTCAATGCCGTATGGTTAGGTGATGCCCACCATAGCTATGGAGAGGTGGCTGTTATTGAAACTATGGCAATCGCAATCTACACTATGAATGTGGCTGAAACATTTACACAAGCACAGACCTTGGCTCAAGAATACTGGCAGTCACGTCATCGAGTTTAACTTCGGATTAAAAAAAGACACTATCAGGTGTCTTTTTTAACATAGAAGATTATACAAAACGTATAGGTTGAAATTCTGGCTCTGGAACATGTGAATCACATTCATCACCTTCCTCTTTATGACCTTTATCAATATACCCTGATCTTTCTGTTTCTGGCAGATTTTTAGCTTCCCAAGCAATGACTGCTTGCATTGAAATCTGACGCTGCTCTTGAGTTAAAGCTATACCGTTTGGCCATTTACCGATTTCAACGGCAGTTCTTAAACGAGCAACGATGTCTGCATCCAAAACTGATAACATTTGTTCAATATTCATGTTTAGTCCTGCTGATGAAATGAATCGTAATCTTGATTCCATCCTAGTTTGGTACGACATGCCATATAAAAGTCGTATCCAGGTGGATGTAATAAAGTAAGTTTGAAAGGATGTTTGCGAATATGCAACCAATCACCTTCATTTAAAGAAACACTGTGTTGCCCATCAGCACTCACCATTGGCAACACTCGATTCTTACGAATTTGAATTTTAATTTCACTTTGACCACCCACCACAATCGGACGAGAAGAAAGCGTATGCGGGTGCATTGGCACTAGCGCGATCGCATCCATACTTGGGTGCAAAATTGGACCGCCACCAGAAAGTGCGTATGCTGTTGAACCCGTAGGTGTCGATACAATCAAACCATCACTGTGTTGGCGATAAACATATTGACCATCAATATGAAGATCAAACTCAATCATATGGACTGACTTACCTGAATGCAGAACCACATCATTCAATGCTATTGCATCATAAATCAGTTCATTTTTACTACGAACTTCGACTTCTAATAAAAAACGGCGATCTAGCTGAAACTCACCTTTCAAGACTTGATCTAATTTAAATAACACTTCTGTCGGTTTGATATCTGTTAGGAAACCTAAACGCCCACGGTTTACCCCGATGACGGGAGTATTGTATTTCACTAAAGATCTAGCCGCTTGAAGCAATGAACCATCACCACCTACGACAATCACCAAATCTGTAACTTCACCCAATAAAGCTCGACTGACCGTTTGCGAATTTTTATAAGGGACCAATTTAGCGGTTTCTGAATCAAAAACTGGATGCAAACCTAAACTAATCAAATGGTCATGAATTAGACTTAAAGTCTCAACCACAGATGATTTATCTGGTCGTCCAATTAATCCAATATTACGAAATGACTTTGCTGAAAGTTGCACGTATGCTACGGCTCCAGATGAATTGTTGAGTATCATATCATCATCATTCTGTGACTTACATATTTCAAGCCTGTTTCATGTTATGAATTTCACGAATAATTTCACATTTCCCCAACTTAAAATCTTAATTTTCTCCTTAATATTGAATTAGATAAATCATTACATTTATCTAAAAAAGGCATAAATTCACAGTTTAATTATTGCAAATTATAAAAAAGCTTCGCATGATGAGCGCAATAAAACAGGGTTTTGCTTTTTGATCTATGAAGTTTGAACGTGGTATTGGCTTAATTGCATTGATTTTCTCAGTGCTGGTGATTTCTGCATTTGTAGCTTTTAGTATTTATCTAATCCGTTTAGATAATATTATTCGCGATAAATTTGAAGGCAATCGTTGGGATATTCCAGCGAAAGTATATGCACGTCCCTTGGAAGTTTATGCTAATGCACCCGTTGAGCAACAAAACTTCATTCAAGAGCTAGGTCTGTTGGGTTATAAAAACGCTGAAGACTATACCAAACCAGGTAATTTTTTGGTTCAAGGTAATACCATTTATGTCCACACGCGTGGTTTCGATTTTGGTGATAGTGTAGAACCAGAACAAATCCTCCAAGTCAGTTTTGGCGCTAGTCAAATTTCAGAGATTAAAGCAACAAAACCATCGAGTACGGGGATTGCCCGTCTAGAACCAATGTTAGTTGGGGGAATCTACCCTCAACACAACGAAGACCGTGTTCTCATTAAACTCAATCGTGTTCCTAAACCTTTAATTCAAGCGCTTATTGCCACTGAAGACCGTAACTTCTATCACCATCACGGCGTCTCGTTTCGTGGTACAGCACGCGCAGTTGTAAGCAACGTTACTGGTGGTAAGCGTCAAGGTGGTTCTACACTCACGCAGCAATTGGTTAAAAACTTTTATTTGACCCCTGAACGTACAATCAAACGTAAAGTAAATGAAGCCTTTATGGCGTTGTTGCTTGAGTTTCATTATGACAAAGATGAAATTCTGGAAGCATATTTGAATGAAGTTAATTTAGGACAAAATGGTAATTACTCGATCAATGGCTATGGTTTAGCGTCTCAATTTTATTTTGGTTTACCACTTAGAGAATTGAGTGTAGCGCAACAGGCTTTCCTTGTTGGACTCGTTCAAGGTCCTAGCTTATACAATCCTTGGAGAAATCCTGAAAGTGCATTAAAACGCCGTAATGTTGTTCTAAACAATATGTTAGTCATGGGATATTTGACTGAAGATCAATATGAAACTGAGTCAGCTAAACCTTTAAACGTGATTAAAAAACCGACTTTAGGTCCAGCTCGCTTCCCTGATTTCCTAGACATCGTACGTCGTCAACTCAGAACAGAATACCAAGAAAGCGATTTAACGAAACAAGGTCTTCGAATTTTCACAACATTAGATCCAATCGCACAAATCAAAGTACAAAAATCATTTACAGATTCAGTATCAAGACTGTCTAAGGCCAATCCTGCACGCTTGAAAGAGCTTCAAGGCGCGGTATTAGTTTCTCACCCTGAAAATGGTGAATTGATTGCGGCCGTAGGTTCAGTATCTGACTTCACAGGTTTTAACCGCGCAGTTGATGCAAAACGTCAGGTAGGCTCATTATTAAAACCTGTTATTTTCCTAACTGCTTTGGAATCTGGTCGTTATAACTGGGCGACGGCAATCGAAGACTCGCCAATTAGTGTGCCAGTCGATCGCAATCAGACTTGGACCCCAAAAAATTATAGCGGAACTTCGTATGGTTACGTCCCAATGGTTCAAGCTTTAGCCAATTCATATAACCTATCTACAGTTCGCTTGGGACAAGAATTTGGACTTTCTTCATTTACCAATCATTTAATGAAGTTTGGCGTGACTTCACCTATTCCGAATTATCCATCGATTTTCTTAGGGGCTGTTGAAATGTCGCCTATGGAAATCATGAATATTTATGGTAACTTTGCAACTGGAGGGTTTAAATATCCTACAAAATCTATCCGAACAGTTGTTGATACCAATGGTCAGCTCATTAATCGCTACAGTTTAAATGTTCAACAAACGATCGACCCATCGGCTGCTTATATTTTAAATTACGGATTACAACGTGTGATGTCGGCAGGCACAGGACGTGCTGCTTATAACGGCCTAGCTCCGAATCTAAATCTAGCAGGTAAATCAGGTACGACCAATGATACAAGGGACTCGTGGTTCGCGGGGTATTCAGGTAATCATTTGGCAGTTGTATGGCTCGGATTAGATGATAATAAAGTGACAGGGTTAACGGGCTCATCTGGTGCTTTACCCGTGTGGACCAACGTAATGAAGCAACTGAAGCAAAAACCTGTCAATTTACGTCAACCTGATGAAGTACAGTGGCATTGGATTGACTCAAATAGCGGCGAGCTTTCAGCACAAGGTTGTCAAGGTGCGCTCTATGTACCGATACTTAAATATACTGTTCCTCGTCGCGCAACAGCATGTGGCTTACCACACTACCAAGTAGAGCCGACTTACGTTCCTGAAACGAATGCAGAAGAAATTCCAGCAGAAGACAGCATCGACCAATATATTCGTGAGAGCGAAACAGAAATGGAACGGGATTTAAATACGAATGCCACTCGAGTACTTTCGAGTGGAAGTTATAATCCTTAAAATAAGTTTAGGAGGAGTTAAGGTTAATGACAAAACTGAATTTTAGCGTACTATTCGCCAGCATATTACTCTTAGGCGGTTGCCAAACTTTAACCTCCTCTCAAAACTCACAACCGTCTCAGAAACCTAAACAAGCTGAGACTAAAACAACACCATCCAAAAAAGATGCCGATGGTATTAAAATTACGCCTTACGATCGACCTGAGATTAAACGGGAACAATTACAAATTGTTATTCCTGAACAGAAAAGCTCAACTCAAAAATTCGATGATGGCCGCCAACTTCCCGCATTTAAAAACTTAATGCAACAAACCCATCATGCATTTCGTCAGGCAAAATGGAGTGAAGCTGAAAAAGCCGCACTCCAAGCACAAAGACTTGCCCCTCAATCTGCAGAGACCTATATGTATCTCGCGATGATTGCCAATCAAAAAAATGAGGCAAAAAATGCTGAATCGTTGGCAAAACGAGGTCTCAGTTATGCTCAAACAGCAACGATGAAACGACAACTTTGGCAAATTATTTTGAAATCAGGTCAACTCCAAAAAAATCAAAAACTCATCCAAGAAGCACAAAATCAAATCAAGAAATTTTGATTTAAGCATGAGTTTTACTTTTTAATGCCTTTAAAAAGCACGAATTCCAGCAATTCCATAAGCTCCATGTTGTATAGCCTGATCTAATAATTCAGGCTGCATACCGCCTAGCGCATAAACTGGTATATGAATATCTTTTGATAACAATTCAAACTGCGACCAACCTAAGGGGTCTTGCTGAGGATGCGATGTTGTACTCAGTACTGGACTTAAAAATATTGCATCAAAACCTAATGCTACAGCTCGACTGACACTAGAATGGTCATGACAGGATGCGATGCGTTTAATGCCCTTCCATTCCTCCATAAATGAATCAGAATTTAATTGCATCAACTGATCATGTTTAAATTGTACGGCAAATACTTTTTTCTGATTTGATTCTGATAATCCTATCCACACATCACGATTGATAATGAGCTGATCCAGTTGATTATACTGGTTGAGTTGCAGCGCAAAATCTAAAGCATTTTCAGTTCTCAAATAGCTAACTTGATTAAGATCAATGGTTGTATCGATACGATCTATATTTTTTATTGCAATTTTATTCGGCCAGAGTAGTCGTTTAACAATGGCATCATTGGCTTTAGGAAAATTCAAAATGGTTAGTGCTGAACGATCATACCATGTCCAAGGACTTTGAATATGATCTAGTAGCAACTGATCAATATAAGCCTGATAAATATGCAATTTTACGATTAGATCTTCATATTCATGCGTAATAACATCAAATAAATAGACATGATCTAGAAAAAGTCCCACCTCTTCTTGAACTTCACGCTGGCAAGCTTGTTCAGGAGTTTCTCCTAACTCCACTTTCCCTCCAGGAAACTCAGCTTTCCCCCCCTGATGTAAAGAGGGTTCTCTCCACCCGACAAGAACTTGATTTTTATGGAATAACAACGCTATAGAAACATTAAGTGTTTTTTTTGACATGATTTTCTTTCAAAAAATGAGTGCTTAATTGTAAGCATTTTATGTTTTTTTATAAATGAGAAAAATTATCATTGACAGCTCTATTCGATAATGATTATCATTTAAATCGTTCACCACATACCACGGAGTCCAAGGAATGAACGCACCATTTAGCTTATTTACACGTAATAACGAAAACCACCAAGCATTGCCAATGCTTCACTCAAATAATCTATTTGCTCTAGGCAGAGAAATTCGCATCATGCATGCAGGAGAAGAATATCGCCTTCGTCTCACACGAAATAATCGACTCATTTTGACAAAATAAAAATTCTAAAATTTGATAATAATAATCGTGGAACTAAGCAGTATGAATCAGCGCATACTGCTTCTTTAATTTTATTTCTTCAACTTTATAGACAATTGGTTTTAATGAAATTTTATTTCAACTTTTAAACCACCTAACTCTGATTTCTTAAATACAATCTCGGCTTGATGTAATTCGACAATTTTACGGCAAATTGATAATCCTAATCCTGAGCCCGTTGTACGTGTGCCTAACTGACGATAAAATCTTTCTCCCAGCCGATCAATCACTGTTTGCTCAATGCCGTGACCTTCATTTTCAATCACAAATAGAATTTCATTATTATTTTGTTTGATTAAAATATCAACGATTCCATTCTGTGGCGTATAGCGGATTGCATTATCGACTAAATTTCGAATGCAGCTAAACATTAACTCAGGATTTGCCTTAATCGCATGATTTCCTAACTCAGTTTTAAACTGAATATTTTTTTCTTGGCTCAAAGGTTGTACTGAATGTAAAACCTCTTTCGTCAAACGGTCTAAATCTATGGACTGTATCGGTACATCTTGCGTTGAAGACGGATCAAGTCTGGCCAACAAAAGTAAATTTTCTAAAATATTTGAGCCCCTACTCACATCTTTTAGAATCTGCTCTAAGTCTTGTGACAAATCCTCATGATCAGACTGGTATTTTCGTTTTAAAAGTTGTAACCGCATTTGAATCGCAGAAAGTGGCGACCTTAATTCATGGGATGCATCAGCTGTAAAACGTTGTTCCGCAGTAATTGCCCGATCTAAACGCTCCATCATTTGGTTTATTTGACTCACAATAGGTTGCAGTTCTTTTAGTTCTGGTTTTGAAGGTGTAATCGGTGATAAATCCTTAACAGTCTTTTGGGAAATTAATTTTGAAAGTTGGTGAATAGATCTAAACTGACGTCGTATAATAAAGTGTAGAATAAACCATTGAATGCCCCATAAAATAATGAGAACACCACCGTAGCCCAGCAAACTTTTGAATAACTGATCAACACGCGATGACATGGGTTGAAGCATAGTTAGAATTTGCTGATCACTTTGCTCACTGTAATAACGAAAAAATCGTCCTTCTAGCCAAACAAAACCAAAGTGATCATTCTGAAAAAACACCTTGGAACCAATTTGATTGAAAGCAAGGTCTTGGGATTCAATCAAAATAAGTTCATCGAGCTTTAATTCATATTTGATATCAAATTGTTCACTTAAATCATCTAACTCATTTCCCACATGACTTGAAATATCACTGACCAAAATCAAATCGGCGATTTCATCCATCATATTGTCATGGGTCTGCATGTTTTGGTAAAGCGAGATCACCAATAAAAGAATTAATGCGATAACGCCCGCCAACATCGAACTGAGCATTGAAGACTTAACAAGACGATTTTGTAAAGAAATAGGGTGCTGATGCAACGCTGTTCTACCTTAAGCCTGATCTAAATTCATTCTATAACCTAATCCGCGAATCGTTTTAATCATGGTTGAGCCTATTTTTTTCCGAATCTGATAAATAAAAACTTCAACTGCATTACTTTCGATTTCATCACCCCAAGCATATAAGGACTCTTCTAGTTGTTCACGTGTCACAACACGTTCAGGATGTTGCATCAACTTATATAAAATTTGGTACTCTTTCGCTGTGAGATTGACAATTTCTGAATTCAATTTAACAACTTTGGTTTGGGGGTCCAAACTCACGGATCCATACATTAGGATTTGAGACGTGCCTTTGTGCTGAGTACGTAATTGTGCTCTCACTCTCGCTGAGAGCTCATCTAAACTGAATGGTTTAACTAGATAATCATTAGCCCCCAAATCAAGTCCTCCAACACGATCTTGGATACTGTCTTGGGCTGTAATAAAAATAACTGGTGTATTGTGTTGGTGTTTTCTTAAATGTGTCAGAATGTCATCACCAGTCGCTTTCGGTAATCCACGATCAAGTAATAAACAATCATATTGATGCTGCTCAATTGCTAATATCGCATGATCTCCACGCTCGACCCAATCAACACTATATCCATCCATTTCTAACCAAGCTTTGATACTTTCAGCTTGTGACACATCATCTTCTGCTAACAATATACGCATGTCTCTCTTCACTAAGCCACAATTCATTCACTATAAATTTTTTCAAAAAAAGATGCATAAAAAAACCACATTTCTGGAGAATGTGGTTTTTTTGGTTTGAGTACTTAAAAGCCATAAATCAAATACTCAATTCAGTAGATAGCTCATTAAAATTGAACTTGATCTACATCAATTTCTACACGCTTAGCAGGCTTATAATCAATATCCACTTCACCAATTAATACAACAGGTGTTTTTGCAGAGATTGGTTTACCTTGCCAAAGTTCATCATCAATATCCACAGTGATCACACCCGTGCTATCGCGGAATTGATATTTTTCATCACCAGTTGCCTTAACAATATAGCCTTTTAATTTCACTGGGGTATCATCTTTGGCAGTTAAAGCACTTTTAACAGTCGTAATTGCTTGTGGTGCAATGGCTGCATGATTAACAGCACTTTGGTTCACTGCCGTATTAGCCATTGCAAATGTAGTTGCACCGACTAAAACTGTCGCGATTAAAGCTTGATTTAACACTTTCATTTTCTATACCTTTTCATGTGATGTTTGTTTCGATGAAGCTATTAAAACAAACAAAGCTGAAGCGAATCTTAAGAAATATGAATATTTATTAATCTTTGACAATTAACTTAGTGGTACGACTCTTAGTACCTCTTCTAATGTCGTTACCCCTTCAAGGACTTTTCGAGCACCCGCGATACGCAACGGCTCTACACCTTCTTTTTTTGCGTGAGCACGTAATTCATCTAAATTAAGATTAGCACTGATTTTTTGTTTTGTTTCTAGAGACACAGGCATAAACTCATATATACCCACCCGACCCTTATAACCTGTGTGACGACAATGTTCACAGCCTTTGGCATGATACACTTGAGCAGGCATCTTCACTAAATACCCATAGGTCAGATGCTCCCATTCTTGAGCATTAATTTCCCGTTTTTCTTTACAATGAGAACATAATTTTCTGACTAGCCTTTGCGCCAAAACCCCTAAGATTGTTGCCGCTGTTAAAAATGGCTGCACCCCTAGATCATGTAAACGAGTCAAGCTTGAAGGTGCATCGTTTGTATGAAGTGTTGAAAGTACGAGATGACCTGTTAACGCAGCTTGAATCGCCATATTCGCTGTATCTTGGTCTCGGATTTCCCCTACCATGATAATGTCTGGATCTTGGCGCATGAGGGCACGTACACCATCGGCAAAATGAAGATCAATTGCAGGGTTTACCTGCATCTGATTAAAGCTCGGCTCTATCATCTCGATAGGATCTTCAATCGTACAAACATTTAATTGCTCAGTCGCAAGTTGTTTCATTGATGAATACAGGGTTGTGGTTTTACCTGAACCAGTTGGACCTGTCACTAAAATGATGCCGTGACTATTTTTGGTAATGGCATTCCATTGTTCTAGCAGTTTTCCTTCAAAACCCAGTTGTTGGAAACTCCTCACTAATACTTCAGGATCAAAAATTCGCATTACCATTTTTTCGCCTGCTGCAGTAGGCAGAGTTGATAAACGCAGTTCAGTTTCTTGACCCTTAGGTGTACGCGTTTTTAAACGCCCATCCTGAGGACGTCGTTTTTCTGCAACGTTCATACGACCCAGAATTTTAATACGAGAAATTACTGCCGTGAGTGTATTACTAGGCATGTTATAAATCGTATGCAGCACACCATCGATACGGAATCTAACACGTCCTTTCTCCGCACGAGGCTCAAGATGAATATCACTCGCACCCTGTTCAAAGGCAAATTGAAGCAACCAGTCGACTAATTTTACGATGTGCTGATCGTTGGCATCAGGATTTTGACTATCACCCAATTGTAAAAGGGATTCAACACCTCGGCTCTGTCGGTCGTAAGCTCCTGAATATTGAGAAGAGTTTACTGCTCGGCTCACTTGATAATATTCAATCAAGTAACGTTGTAACTGCTCTGGATTCAGTAAAACCTTAACAATTTTTTTAGGACTTAAGCTCTTTTCTAAATTCTTAACCCAATCATCCAAGAATGGTTGATCTGTACCAATTAAGATCTGATCAGGATGCACCTCCACCGCTAGAATTTTATTTTTGAATGCATATTCTTGTGACATGACCTGAGTCAGTGCTGCAACATCTGCTTTAAGCGGGTCGATCACATAATATTGGAGTTGTGTTTTTAATGCTAACCATTCACATAAGCGTTGCAATGTTAACTTATGTTGAGGTTGAACTTGATCAACCAATTCAAAATGTGCAATCCACTGCAATGGATGCCATTTAAATTGATCTTTTTGACGGTGTCGGGTTTGTATGAGCAACTTATCTCGCTCTAAAATACGACCATCTTTTAGTAGTTGTTCTAAACACCATGTTGTATCAATTTCAAAATTAAAATTCATTCAAATTGCCCCATTCCTTGAGCCCAACTATAGCAAATTCTTTATTCAACATTAGCCTTTAGCCTATTCAGAATTTACAATTAAATTCATTAGATCAAATTCAGCTTTAAATACATCAGTCCAACAATTTATTCGTTTGAACAAAGTTCCAGTGCAACGATCTCAACCTCAGTATCCACTTTAAATTTGACATTTAAGGGGCCGAAACTTAGCCCATAAATTCGCTCAGGATCATTTTGATAAGATGGTCTTGGATCAAATGACAAAACTTGTTCCAATTCCTTGATTAAACTTTCAGCGACACATTGTTGATCCAACAGTTGATTTCGCTGAATTTCAGCAGTTTTTGACCAAACAACTTTTTTTTGAATTGGCTTATCCTGTGCATAACCGCTCGTCGCCTCAACCACGGCATCAGAATATTGAATATATGGTTTGATATCGATAATGGGTGTTCCATCTAGTAAATCACTGCCAGACACATACAATCTCAAAGAATCACCTTCTTTAAAAAGTTTTTTGAATTGTACGACTGACATACCGATAGGTGCTGGACGGTACATGCTTCTTGTCGCAAAGACCCCCATTTTTTTATTTCCACCTAAACGTGGTGGTCTGACTTGAGGCTTAAATTTTTGATTATTCTGATTTTTATTATCGTGAAACTGCCAAATCAGCCATAAGTGACTGAAATCATGTATACCTTCAAAAGCCAATTCATCATTATATGGCGCCAATAGTTCAATATAACTTTCAACATTTACTAAATTTGGCTGACGTGGAATACCAAACTTTTCTTTGTAGGGAGATCTCATTATACCAATCACAGGTAAAGTCAGCTCATTCATAATCACTTTTTTTGATAAGCTCAATTAAATATATTCAGTTTATCGAGAATGGTTTTAGTTTAGAATAGCAAGCTGTTCTAATTTGATAATTTATTGAGACCTTTAATGGCTGCTTTTAACGTCGAAAAGATTACTCACGTACACCACTGGAATGACACATTATTCAGTTTTAAAACGACTCGCGATACAGCATTGCGTTTTAAAAATGGTCAATTTGTGATGATTGGTTTAGAAGTCAATGGCAAGCCTTTAATGCGTGCGTATTCGATTGCTAGCGCGAACTATGAAGAAGAACTTGAGTTTTTCTCTATTAAAGTTCCAGATGGTCCTTTGACATCAATCCTACAAAAAGTAAAAGTTGGTGATGAAATTTTAGTTTCTAAAAAACCGACTGGTACACTTGTTCTTGATGATTTAAATCCTGGTAAAAACTTGTATCTTTTATCATCAGGTACTGGTTTAGCTCCTTTCCTTTCGACTATCCGTGATCCTGAAACTTATGAGCGTTTCGAGAAAATCATCGTTGTACACGGTACACGCTATATCTCAGAATTGGCTTATCAAGACCTTATTCAAAATGAAATTCCAAACCATGAGTTCTTTGGGGAACTTGGTGCGAAAGAAAAGTTAATTTATTACCCAACAGTTACACGCGAAGACTTCCATACTCAAGGTCGTGTTACAACTGCGATTGAAACTGGTGCTCTTTTCGAGAAAATCGGCTTACCTCGTTTTAATCCTGAAACTGACCGTGCAATGTTATGTGGTTCTCCTGCATTCCTTGACGATGTAGCTGCACTTCTTGATCAACATGGCTTAAAAGAATCTCCACGTATGGGTGTTCTTGGTGATTATGTGATTGAACGTGCTTTTGTTGAAAAATAAATAACGTACAAAAAAAACCGAGCTTTTTTGCTCGGTTTTTTTATGGAGTGTTTTATTTTCCCTATTATTTAAATCGATTTTATCTTGATTTAACTCTGTAGTAACTTTATTCAGCAATGCTGAACTAGAAGCAATATCGTCATTTCAGATATTCAACATTCACAGTAATCACTAACACTTAGTTTCTAATGTATTAACTTTAATACTAGTAAACAATAGGGTTCTTTCATAAATCATTTTTTACTCAGTTCTAAATTATAAATCCCTGCGATTAAACTGAATCTTAATCCCAATCTTTTGCCACGGTTGCGATATCGCTCAGCAAGGATTTTGAAGGTCTTCAAAGTCCCAAATACATGCTCAATCCCAATTCTTCTTTTATTGATTTCTTAATTGTAAACTTTTAGCTCAGGTTCTAGTTTACAGTGCTTTTTTGCTTTTAATGGCAATAGACTATTTGGATACACCGTATAAATCCCTTGATAGCCTTTATCTGCAAGGATAAAAGACCCTTTAGGAATTTGATTCAGGTTATGTTTGAAGAGCTCGAAATCATGTACTGCACCACGACTCGTACATAAACTCAGAATTTGCTGAGTCTTATAGTGGATGATGGCTTGTACATTGAAAGTATGAGCTTTCTTCTTACCACTATAGCTTTTCTTCTGTTTTTTTAGGTCTTTGTATTGGAATTTCTGTGGCATCTACGATCACCACATTCCAGTCGATACTTTCGCCTTCAGGCAAACTCTTGGGTAAATTAAATAGATTGGACTTGATCAGGCAATCCTCTACGTGGCGGACGATTCTTTAAGCAGTAGGCTCTGACACACCATAACTCGTTGCGACATGAAACAATGTTCGATATTCACGCCAATAACTTAAGCACAGAAGGATTTGATCTTCTACACTTAACTTAGATGGTCTACCTTTAGCAGGTACAAGCATTTTTAGCTGTTTAGCCATTAAATCAAAGGTTGACCATGAGATGCCTGTATATCGTTTAAACTGTGTTTCAGAAAGCTTCTTTGAGTCGATGTATTTCATTCGCAAATTATGCATGAATATTTAAAATTATTCGGTACAAATAATCAGCAAGGGGTAGATCGTTTTTTGATTTATGAAAGAGATCTATTATCCTAAATTTATTATTTAAAAAGCTATAAATTTGATCATATCTTTTTATTAGCAGTAAAAGCAACTAATTTATTATTTTTTCATCTTGATATTCATACTCATACTGAACATCATTTCCTATCTCATCTTTTAATTGATTACATATTTATTTTAAAGAATAATTTATCGATTCCTCATAGAAAGATGGATTCCATTCTATTTTTGATGTATCAACAATATAAACATATTTAAATTTGTTGTATTCAACTTTAACCCAGGTAGTACTATTTCCCACATCTAAAGGTAATTTTTCACGTTCCTCATTAGCAACAGATCTTAATTTTTTGTCTAACACCTCATTTCTTTTGTTATTATCATAGTTAAAAGCGAATACTGAAAATGGAATAGCTAAAATCACTGTAATAAGTGAAAGATACCTTTTTTATCCATAATAATATCTCAAATAAACTCTTTTATGTCAGATTAAAATTTTGAATTTCTTACACCAAACAGAATCATAAAAACTAAACTTAAGAATGCACTAGTAGATAAACATAAAAATAGTTGATCGTGAACGCCCTAACTCCCTAGCATGGCTAGTGATTGAACTCCCACTTTTCAAAGTGGTATAAATTTCGTATCTTTCGTTTTGAGAAAGTTGGGAATATTTCTTCATTGTGTACTTTCCAATTGCGAGTTGAAAAAGTCTAAGATGCTATGAATACACCTAATTTTTCAACTAATTACAAATGTGTCGCACTTGTGATTTGAATCTACGTTGTTAAATACGCCTATAAATACAGCATTATGCAACGAAGCCTTTCTATAATATCTTATAAATTTTCATAGAGATATATACTATCTCTACCAGTATCTGTAGCTATGGTTTTCTTGATAGTTAGCAAAAAATTTTGGCATGCTTCCACTTCACTAAAAGTTTCTAAAAAAATTCTTCTCTCCCCCCTTTCACTATAATAAATCACCCAAATATTTTCAAATGTAATACAGATTGAATCCTCTTTATCTTTACCAATCGAATAATACTTTTTAGGTATTCTTTTTTCGTGTAAATATTTTTCTAGCTGAGTATATTTCACAATTTTTTTACTATCACTAGAAAGTTCCATATTTTCATCAATATCAATTCTTTCTTCTTTCGTTAACCTACCAATAAGATAACTTTTTCTTAACAAATCTATTATTTTACTCATAGTTTAAACCTTTAAGTATATTAATGTGAATATTGCCCAAAATGACATTCTTTAGGATTCTGGATGCTATAATCCAAGTCTTGACACTTACTAATTGATGTAGGTGTAAGCAAAAGGGTAACAGTACCAACACGACCTACTACATTTAGAGCTTTTGAAGCTATATTACCTAATTGTAAAGGTTTAACCTCTTTTAAATGACCTTCTTTAATTAATTCACCTACCGACTTTGGAAGTTTATACTGTGTTCCTCCACCAGGTTGATTAAACCAAGGAGCAATTTTAGCCTTCTCAACCCCTTTTATATCCTTCAATATTTTATATTTATGGAAGTTTTTTGGGCTTCTATCAGTGTTTGGCGGTAAACTCCTTTGCTCAAATGCAGTACCACATTTACCAGTATAACAACCACGCTCACTACCAAATCTATCTATATATCGTGATTTGTACCATTTACTTCCTTTGAGTGTATAATCTTTTACTTCTGTTCCTTTTACCGCCCCATTATTTGGAGGCCATTTAATATCCTCTAATCCCAACGGATCCACCCACTGATTCGGATCACTTACATAAGCTGAAGTATTAATACCACCAAACAACCCTATTGGGTCCTTACTGATATAACGTGCACTAAATGGTTCGTAATATCTGTAACGGTTGTAATGTAATCCTGTTTCCTCATCGTAATATTGCCCTTGGAAACGGATATCACTTTGTTCTAATGGGTTCTCTTGGTGCTTCACTTTGATCTGTTGTGTTTGTCCCCATGTATTCAGCGTTAACTCCCAAATACATTCGCCTTGTTCATTACTTAAGGCTTGAGGTGTTCCAACTTGGTCACAATGGTAGAACGCAATCCGTTCTAACTCCGCTCTATTTTTTCTTGTATCCGTTCGCCAAACAGGGTCTTTATGAATTGAGTATGGCTCTGTTTTAAACCTTTCGTAATTCGGTGTTTCTATCAATTTAATGAAAGTTTGATAACCTGCTTGTAATAGCGGTACAAAGCTATTCGGCTCATAGATATAGTGTTTGGTATAGCTCTGATCTGTATTGTTTATATCTGTTGGATTTGAACTGATTTTTGATTCCCAGATCATTAAATCACCATCCCAACCAAATAAGGTCAGGCTGTTATTTGATTTATTGGCTTTATAGAGGCGTCGTCCAAAGACATCGTAGCCGTATTCAATAATTTGCCCGTTGTGGTCGCTTTCGATTAAGCGATTTAAGTTGTCCCACTTCAGTTTCAACTGTTGATCTGCCTGCTGGGTTTCAATCACATTACCTTGGGCATCGTATTTGTAGTGTTTGCCTTGATAGTGTTTCACCAAGTTGTTTTTGATTTCTGCACTTTGCGTTGCAACTGGATCTATTAAGTTGCCCGCTGGGTCAAAATGGTAACGTTCAGTTTGCTTTGAGCTTTGCGCTTGTATTAAGCGACCAATCGCATCGTATTGATAACTAAGTTTACCTTTTTGACTATCTTGAACTTGAGTCAACAAATAGTTGGCATCATAAGTGTATTGGCGTTGTGTCTGATGTTGTGTTCGATCTGCTGTTTCTTGTTCTGCGTGTATATGCTGTGCAATCAGCAATCCAACGTCATTATATTGGTTGCTTTGGCTTAAACCATTGGCAAGGTAACGTTCTGTTTCTCGGTGTAGGTCATCACGTTTAAAACCCACCATGTCTTGTTTATTCAGAGCAATACCATAGATGTGTCCTGATCCATAAGTTAAGTGGCTAATTTCCTGACCATCCGGACGAACAGTTTTGATGAGATTGCCGAGTTCATCGTATTCATAGCGTAGTACTGCAGTCATTGGTTTCAGATTTGGCACTTGGTAGTGTTGGTGTTCTCTAACCAATTGTCCTATCGCATTATGGTAGAAGTCGTTTTGGCTCTGTTGGTTCTTTGCTTGAATTAACTGGCTATTCAGATTGTAATTAAACTCTTCTGTTTGGTGTTGTTTGCTTTCGCGGTGGATGTAGGTTTTTGACGCAATTTGTCCGTCTTCATAGTAGCCAAATTGTGTGATGATATTCGGTTGTTGAATGTGGCTAAGTCGACCAAGCTCATCGTAACTATAGTGTTTTTCTTCACCATCAAAGGCTTGTTCTCGTGTAAGATAACCATAACTGTTGTATTCGAATACATATTCTGCATGGTTTTGGTTGATAAGTTTCTGAATACGCCCTTGTTTATCCCACTGATAGGCAATTTGGTGTTTGTTGGCATCAAGGCGTTTTTCTAATAGACCCACTACATTGTAGTGGTATTGAGTCACCTGTCCTTTGGTATCAATGTGTTTGAGAAGGCGCCCTTCTTGGTCATGTTCAAAGTGTTCTTTTTGTCCATCTGGATAGATGATGGATTTAAGTTGTCCTTTGTCTATACCTTGATCACTATAGATGTATTGCACACCTGTTTGATCTGCGGCTTGTTGTTGCTTAAGTAGCCCTTCCTCATCATATTGCCAAGCACTTTCTTTACCCGAACAATCGGTATATGAGATCATTTGTCCAAGGTCGTTGTATTGGATTTTTTTAACACCACCTTTGGCATCAGTAATTTCAATCAATTGACCTTCGGCATTGTAATTATATTGTGTTGTGTGACCCAATGGATTGATTTCTTTGGTCATCAAGCCATCTGCATTGTATTCGCGTTTCCAAATATGACCTTCAGGATCTTTTATTTCTGTTAGATTTTTATGTTCATCATAAGCAAATCGAATCACTCCG
This sequence comes from Acinetobacter sp. ANC_7511, assembly GCF_056779975.1. Lineage (NCBI taxonomy): Bacteria > Pseudomonadati > Pseudomonadota > Gammaproteobacteria > Moraxellales > Moraxellaceae > Acinetobacter > Acinetobacter sp. ANC_7511. The sequence goes on along the minus strand of NZ_JBWYIY010000004.1, from coordinate 4,474 downwards.
CCATTTGGTTGAATGATTTTACTCAGCTGACCTTCTTCATTATATTGCTGTTGAGTTTCACGACCACTGTAATCAATCTCTCGGGTGATGCGTTTTTGTTGATCACGTGAATACCATTTTTCACGACCATCTGCTAATCGAATACGATAAGTAAAACCATCTAAATCAAAGTAGTAATAAGTCGGCACGTTGTAAGCATCATACACAGCAACTTGGCGCAGACGAGGATGCCATTTTAAAGTTGTTTTAAAACTTCCATCATCCGCCCATTCTTCAATGGCTTTTGCATTTGGTTCATTCGAATCATAACGAATATTTTGACCACGACCTGATCGATCGGTATAACGTGTTAATTGATGATACGCATTGTATGAATACTGACGAGCGTGACCATTCTCATCATATGCTTCTACTAAATTTCCGTCATGATCGTACCCATAACGAGCAAGTGGTTGTTCTTGATCATCCACAAATATAGCAATAATTTTTGCTTGATCATTGTACGCAAATTTCAAAATTTGCTGAGTCTTCTTAAAATTAAAATGGACGGTTTGTAAATAAGCTTTGCCATTTAGCAAGATATAACGAAGATCGACTTGTTCTTGAGTTGATGAATTTCTCTCTTGCGTAAGCTGATAACTTTGACCTTGATCGAATGTACTAAATTGATAATCCCATTCTGTTCCAAAATTTAGGACTAATTCACCCTGTTCATTTAGACGCGTTGTAATACCTTGGATTGGAACTTCATAGGATTCACTCATAATGATCGATGGCAATTGTTGTTTTCTGCCTTTCGCATCAATAAACAAATAACCCTGTTCATTTGGAACAATCAAATTAGAAAAAGGCGTTAACCAACGAGCACCCAAAGCACCGTTATCGAATTCCCACATTTGGGAGTTATAAAGTCGATTGAATACTAATCCCAGCTTAGGTAGGCTGAAGTCTACATGGGAAACTCGTTCAGCACCTATAGAATAGCTAATACTATGAGCAGTATTGGTTTCAGCACTTGTTGTTGGTTCAGCTGGATTCAAACATGGAGGATCCATTAATGCATCTGCTTGCAAACTGACAAATTCAAGGATATCGCCATCAGTTTGACGCTCAAATTCACCAGTTTGATTAATCGGAACACTGGCATTACCCTTATTTTGATTATCTTGAATAGCCTTAAGTGTTTGTTGAATGAGCCAACCAAGACTGTATTGCAAGCTTGGGTTTGTCTGATTCTGCAAATCGTTACTAATCGAACTAATCGCCTCTACAAGTAAAGTTTCAAAATGACTTGGAGTTGCTTCAATTTTAGGCGTTAAATCTGCTTGAGGCTCAACACTGAGTAAATCTATTAATGGTATTGCCCAATTTTGAAATTGTAAATTTGGATCTCTTTTTTCAGCTGATGCGCTCGATGTTATTTCCGTTACAACAGACGATAATGAAGATGATTGAAGAGATTTTAGAATCTGAACAGCCAAGGCATTTGCATTCGTTAATAAGTCCGCTAATTTAGCTTGTGTCTCTTTTAGATAGGTCTCTAAATTACCTGCCATTCTTGCATTAAGATGTAATTCCATACGTCGAATGTCAGTTGACTTAATTTTACCATTTTCAGGATATAGACATTCAGCCATTAATCCTAAAATAGGACGTAAACCCATCCTTGCATGTGCTTCATGTTTAGGCTCTGCAAACAATCCAATTAAATTCGCACCAAGCAAAGCATTTCGTTGTATTGAAAGCACTTCTGTTTGAGGAGACATTGCATACAACAATAAATCAAGCACACTTCCACTTAAAGCATATATATTAGCTACAGTAGTTATATTGGCATTTGCTTTGACTTTAAGTAATGATGTTTGCCCACAGACCACAAGGAAATTTTCAATTTGATTAGCAATAACTTGTAGGTCAGCTACACTACCCATACTGTCTAAATTAAATACAGCAAGTTCAACACTCGATTGTGCATTATTAGAAACTTGTTCGTTTTCAGTTGCCATGACTAACCTATATATTTTTAATCTTTTAAGTTTTTCGCGTTATATTGTTCTAAATCAGGACGATCATTACTCGTTTTTAATCGAGTTGTTTCCGTATATTTAATGCCGCCAGATTGATAATATTTTTGTGAAATAAACTGATCATCTGCTGATGTTGAATTCTTTGTACTCACGTCTACTTTATTCACTTGTATAGGTTTATTAACTTCAACAATCTTTTGATTTGTTAACAATGGAGCTGGATTCGATTTCGTACTGATTCTTGTCGTTTCTGTATACGTTAATCCGCCAGATTGATAATATTTCTGTGCAATGTAGTCGTCAGTTACAATGACCTTTTCAGATTGATTCGGAATATTTTCCTGATCCAATGCTGTATCAAAATTTGTATTTGGCATAAACCCAGTTGAATTCATAAAATTCGGAATCAACTTCGATGTGGCCTGCTGAGTTATAAAATCAACGCCTTGCGTACGAATCATATCTAGTGATTGAGAAGGATTTACTGCCATTTGGCTTATAGTCTTCAATTGATTAGGACTTAAACCTAAATTTAATTTTTCAGAAATTCCACCTAATGTAGAAGTTGCCACTTGATTTTTGAGTTGCCCAACAGTTTGGTCTGCTAGACCTTTTAAAGCATTCTTGCCTATATCCTTTAAATTCATACTATCAAGTTGAGTCAAATTATTTTTAACTTGAGCCATTAAATTCTGACCCAGCTGATTTAAGCTCGAGTTCACAAAATTAGATGTACCAGGAATTACTGCATCTGCCCAATCATAACTTCGCGAAAAATGACTTGATAATGCCCAAGGACTTCGCTCATCTTTATCAAAAATGACTTGTGCACCACCAGGAGCAATTCCTGTTACTTGAGCAAAACCATTCGCATCTAATTTCCCTGTTATTGTCTTACCAAGAGAGTCAATAACTTTATATCCAGCTCCTTTAAAGAATTCACTTCCACCATAACTTCTTAAAAGATTCAATGCGCCTTTTAACGGTTGCATTGTTGGCAATTGAGCTGAAGTACTTACACTCGCTCCCGGCTTAAATAAATGTTGTCCAGCTTTGACTTCAAACTTACCAGCTGTGGTAGGTAAAACTCCCGAACTGCTAATTTCAATCTGTGAGCCGCCACCGATCAACACTATTTTTTTTGCCGCTTTAATTTCAATTCGATCTTCCGTCGAAATAATCTGCACCCCCTTTCTTGCAATCAGATCAGCACCATCTCCTTGAGCTTGAATCTCGATCTTGCCTTTGCCTGCATACAGTCGCGCTCCCTCTTGCGCGGCAAATAAGCTGATCTTCTTGCTGGCATGTCCGATGATGCTGTCTTGGGTGCTGGTGTTAATGCTTCCTTGTGCAATCTGGTTGATCTGCCCATCTGCACTGAGGTGGATTTCTTCGTTACTTTCTACGGCAATTGAACTTGGTGAAGCCAAGAGCATGATCGCTTGTTTAAAAGCCGCGGCTTTGCTTTGGTCTTCGCTCTCTAAGTTCTTGAGATAGCCCTGTAGGTTTTCGAGTAAGCTCAGTGGATCAGTTTGTTGATTTTTTGCCACTTCACTGAGGGCTTTGGCGTTGTTTAAGCTACTTTCGAGTTGTTGTTTGGCTTCGCTTGCATCTAAATGGTTTGCTTTGGCTTGTTCTTGTTTGTAGGTGGAGATGAGTATGCCTTCGCCCGCTCGTACTGCACCCCATTGGTCAGTTCTGAGTTCGAAGCCTTCGCCTCGTCCTTCACTTTCTGCTGTTGCTTTGGGATGACTGAGATTCCCTAGGTTAAGTTGGCTCGCCCCGTGGGTGTTTTGCAGTTGGGTGGAGATTTGTCCTGTGGTGTCATCAAAGCGGAGTTGTCCATAACCTTCGCCTTGGACTTCTTTACTTTTAATCCCTGCGAGTTTTTTGGTGTCCGGCAGTTGGCCTTGACTGTCGAATCGGGTTGGGCTGCGTTGGGCTTCATGTAGGCGGCCCACCACAAAGGGACGGTCGATGTTGCCGTCAAAGAAGTCGATGACCACGATTTCATTGATTCGAGGAAGGAAGCGTGCGCCATAGCCTTCGCCTGCCCATGGGGTCAGTACATCGACCCAAGCTGAATCGGTGTCGTTGTTGTTACTGCCGGCACCGCCATCAAATTGGTGGTCTTCTGCTCGGGTAAACAGGAAGCGTACTTTGATGCGTCCCCATTCATCGACATGGATTTCTTCTCCTGCAGGTCCCACCACTTTGGCGCGTTGCGGATGGGTGCTAGGTCGATGTTGTAAGGGGTTGTATTCGGGTACGGTTTTGATGTTGCGTCGTTGTAGGATGAGTTCGCTGGCTTGGCGTTCTTGGTCGCTGTGGGTTGCTTGGTTGGTGTTTGTCTTGTGTTTTGGCGTCCATTGGCTGCGTTGTAGCAGTTGTTGGACTTGTTGGTCTAAGTCTTTGGGTAGGTTGTTTTGGTTGTAGTAGCGTTTGCC